>JACRDF010000039.1 GCA_016212925.1 Desulfomonile tiedjei | reverse complement strand
TGCAAAGGTTTCTTCCCACCTGACAGGGCTTTACAACCCGAAAGCCTTCTTCACCCACGCGGCGTTGCTGCGTCAGGGTTTCCCCCATTGCGCAATATTCCTCACTGCTGCCTCCCGTAGGAGTCTGGACCGTGTCTCAGTTCCAGTGTGGCTGATCATCCTCTCAGACCAGCTAACCATCTTGGCCTTGGTAGGCCGTTACCCTACCAACAAGCTAATGGTCCGCGAGCCCATCCCTGGGCGCCGGCTTCTTCGAGAGGCCGACTTTGACCCCTTGAGCCGAAGCTCATGTGGTCTTATCCGGTATTAGCGGGCCTTTCGGCCAGTTATCCCGGTCCCTGAGGCAGGTTACCCACGTGTTACTCACCCGTGCGCCACTTTACTCCACATCCCGAAGGACGTGTTTCTCGTACGACTTGCATGTGTTAGGCACGCCGCCAGCGTTCGTTCTGAGCCAGGATCAAACTCTCCAGTTATACTGAAGTATCGTTGACCCGAACGTCTTACTATTCAGTTTTCAAAGATCAACGGGGACGGTTTTGCCCATAGCCCCCAGCTTCCAGCTTATCCGTTTAATATGTCACCTGTCAAGAAGAAAGGTTCGCTGGAATTTTCGACTGCCCCTTTGATGGGGAAGCACTACATATACCCTGCCTCAAAAAACCTGTCAAGAGGAAAATGCCGAAAACGAAAAATAATCATCACTCTTCACTGATAAAGCCCCCGGAGGCTTCCCAAGGAACCATCTTTGGGTCCCTTGAAGTCCTCCGAAAGGTCGCTGCAACAAAACATCCTCAGGGGATGCAGGACCGCGCCGCGCTGGATCCGAAAACGCTCCGTGGAAACAAATGCGCGGCGCGCACAGGGGGTTCAGGCTGATTTCTTAGCGGCCTCGGGCCACACCAACTGGACCGCGTGGACCGGGCATGCCTGTTCGCACAGGCCGCATCCTACACACGCCTTGGGGTCGTAAAGGCCTGCGATGTATTCGTTGTCCACTTCGTACATCCCTAGAGCCTGGAAGGGGCAGACCGCACTGCACACTTCGCAGCCTACGCAATCTTCTTTCCACACGTACGGTTTGGGCCAGTCGACTCTTTTTATCCTGGGCGGTTTTGTTCCCTGCGGGTCGCGGATCGCGCCGTACGGGCAACCTCGGGCGCACACGCCGCATTCGATGCAACGAGACGCATCAATGCTGTGGGGTTGCTTCTTTTCTCCACTGGAGGCCCTTGTGGGGCAGGCTCTTGCGCACGTCTGGCAGCCTTTACATTCCTCCTGTACGATCTGATAGGCCATTGCACCGCTCCTTCGCTGCTATCACGAGAGATATTGGGTCGGGCCGGCATTTACCTCCGGCCCGTGGGATGGGGAACTTTCAGACTACTTTGATTGCCGGCGAGTGTCAACAGCCGATAAGGCGACGGCCGTTCCGATCGGATCGTGAACCGAGAGACAGGGAATGGCTTCCCCGTCTCCGGATCGAAGGTCAATAATTTGAACTGGTTCGTGAGGAATTGCAGTCACGTCTAAGGAAAGCAAACGTATGGTTCCACGCGGACGCCGACGCGCCTCATATGAAAACACCGACCGTTCCACATAACACTAGCACGGCCCATTTGCGGTCCGGTGTTGAACGCCATAGATCTAGGCAACCCGCCGCTATACCGATTCAACGCTCTTAACAGTGGGGACTCTCTCCTTGAGGATTCTTTCAATTCCCATCTTTAGAGTCATCTGGCTCATGGGGCATCCGCCGCAAGCTCCTGTGAGTCTCAGCTTGACCACTCCATCGGCAGTAACATCAACGATCTCGGCGTCCCCTCCGTCAGCCTGAAGCTGCGGACGAACCAGATCAAGGGCCGCCTGAACCTCTTCTCTCATAGTCTTGCTCCTTTCGTAGGGTTTCACCCCCAATATTTGCGTGTGACCCTACCATACAACTATTTTGATGCATGCCAAAGAAAAACGTTCCTGCTGATAAGGCAACGGTGGGGGGCTGGCCGCGTGTAGCCTTGCATGGCTCGCTTGAAACGTGAGCAGACATCTACCCCTAGAATTCTGCAGAACACATGTCGCCAGCGTTCAGAAATGACCGTGCAGCAAACCGTGTCCGTGTAATGGGGCGTGCCATCCCCTACCTTTAGAAATCTTGATTGATAAGTCAGGCAGCCCGATCAACTTCCGCTTTGAGCCAAGCCCTGAGTTCATCGGTTATTCCGCAGGCCGCGTTTTTGCACGCAAAGAAATCTACCGACTCGTCGATCAAGTTCTGAGGCGCCTCCACCTCGTCGATAATCTCATAATCTTTGTGGCTGTGGCGGACAATGACCAGTCTGGCCGGCTTCTTCAAAGCGTTGATCTTAAAGTAGACGCTTTCTTCATTGCACGATTTCGCATGGTCCAGGCCTCGGGACCAGTTCGTTCCCCACTCCATGTACCTGGAGACAGCCTCATAAGGATGGAGATCCCAGTCTATTAGCGAAGCTACTTTCTTGTCCCTAAAGATTTCTCTCACGTTTTTCACAGATATCCTCCTTGAAATTGAGATGTCTGTCATAAAATATGCGCATTCCCGACTTATAAGTGATGATGCATCATTTCGGCAAATGATTCAGAAGCCGTTACGGATCCTTTCACCGCGCGCGTCAGGAAAACTGCATGGCCACGGCCCGCGCGGGCTTCCAGGATTGAGCTAAACGGCATGTACACTAACGCTTCTCATTTTCAATAAGTTATGGTATAATTATAATGTTAAACTCAATGTATTCGGACCAAGAGGCGGAGGTTCAATTATGAGAACGGGTGCGAAAATTGTTTGCGTGGTCCTGTTTGTCCTTTTGATGGGGCCCATAAACGCTTTGGCGGCCGGATACGAGCGATATCGTCCTGGAGGCTCGGACTCCCAGGTCAGCGCGCAGGACGCGAGCGGGGTGTGGGGATCCGTGAAGAAGGGATTGTTTGTCGAGAAATATCCCGTCATCTTGGACGAGGCTGCTCTGGCGGTCAAGGATCTTTTAAGCCAGTTTGGAGTCGTCGACAAGAAGACCAAATGATGGAGTGGGGCGGCGCTGTTCGTGGACAGTGCAAGGTCGTCCGGAAATTACTGACCGGACCCAACTTTTTTGAGGCTGCCGGTTCATTATGGTGAAATCCTTGAGGAGGCAACAATGAAGAGAGTGTCAAAGATTCTGGTCGCGTTGCTCTTCTTGGCCCTAATGTTCCCTCTCGCTGCAAGCCCTGCTCCAGTCAACGAGAACTACAGCGCCGGCGTGCTGGCGCTAAAATCGGGCGATAGCCAAAAAGCGGTGACTCTGCTTTCCAAGGCGATCGAGGCGCGTCCCGGAGAATTCCGCTTCTACAACGATCGCGGCGTGGCTTACCGGATGATGGGGGACCTGGAAAAGGCTGTAGCGGACTATTCCAAAGCCATTGAGTTGAAGCCGGATTATACGAACGCCTTGAACAATCGCGGGGTGGTTAACTTGCAGCGAGGTCTGTACGACAAAGCCGTACAGGATTTCTCAGAGGCCTTGAAATACGGGGGCTTGGAATCAAAGATTTACACGAATCTGGGAGCGGCCTACGCTGCGAAGGGGGATCATCGGACAGCGATCAAGAATTTCGACGCGGCAATTTCCCTTCGCCCGATGGACTACCGCGCGTTCATTTTTATGGCGGAAACCCTTGAAAAAATCGGGGACAAAGAAAGAGCCGTGAAGATGTACCAGTTGGGCGTCGGATTAGTCCCTGACGCGGCCTTATCAAGTCGTCTGGAAAAAAAGATCGCCTCCCTTGAGAAGACCTTGTTGGTCGGGCGTCAGAGAGCTGAGACGTCGGCGAACGTTCAAGCCGGTCGCGCCGATCAGGCCGTCCCGGAGAAAAGTCGCTCGGATCAGACCGCCAAACCTGATGCCGGTCAGACCAGGAAGATCATTCTTGCTAAACCAATACCCCCAACTGCTCCCGAAGTCCCCAAACCTTCCGCTCCGGACTCCGTTGAGCCGGGAATCGAAACACCGGAGAACCTGGAACAACGAGCCAGAACGAGAATTATGGGAAAAGTGGCCCCTGCTTCTGCCGAGATTCTCCGTCAGGGCATGGAATTCCTTGAAAAAAATGACTCCACCAAGGCCCTGATACGGTTCGAAGACACGCTCCAACTGGAAAAACGGAAAAAGAACGAACTTGGAGTGGCCTGGAGCAGCTTCGAGATCGGCAGGGTCTACTCTAGGTTGGGAGATCATCTTAAGGCCGCGTCGTACCTGGACGTAGCTCTGAAAATCTTCCGCAAAGCGAAAGCCCAGGATGAGGTCATACTGGCCCTTCTTGAATTGGCAGGCTCCAAGGCGAAAGCCGGGCACAAGGATCAGGCCGCCGCGCTTTACTCCGCCGCAGCGAACCTGGCCGTCTCCGTGGGGCACCACGGGCTCTCGAAACCGATAGCCAACCTGGCCGCTGGAAAACCTTATGAACAGCCGAAACCTGCCGTGGCTTTGACGAAACAGACCAAAGCAGACCAGCGTACTGCCTCCGTGGGCGATCAGACGGGAAGGGCAACTGCTCCAGTAACAGGTCAACCCAGGCCGGCCGTCAACAACGGACAGCACTTGCGGACCGGGCAGCCTGGTAGCGTTGTTGCGGGTGGGCCACTACCGGAGACGGTGCGAAAACCTGCTCCGCCGCCGACATCGCAGGAACGAATTACGGTTTCGCAGCAAGTTTCCAGAATGGTAGAAAGAAAGGCTGAACCGGAAAGGCCGGCTGCCGCGTCCAAACCCAAACCGACTCAAGCAAAGCCTGCACAGGTCGAGACAAACGTGGCGGCGCCGGGTGGAGTGGAAAGCGCTCAAGCACATGCAGCGTCCCCAGGACTGCAAGCGAGTGCACGCAGGTCGCCAATCCAAGAAACATCCGCAGAGAACCGGATCAGAGAAGATCTGGCCACGTTAAAGAAATTGAGGGCCTCCAATGATGAGGCCCACATGGTAAACGTCCTGGAAAGACTGGCGAATCACTATATTCGACGGAAGGAATACAAGAAGGCTTCGTATTGCTTGAATGCATCGCTGGCGCTGCAACACAAACTTGGCCTTGACAAAGGCCGCCAAAAGGCATTCTACCAGAGCGGTCTTTTAAAAGAAAAGCTGGGTGATCAAGCGGGGGCTATCGAGGACTTGACCCGCGCAAGCGTGCTTTCGGACGGTAAAACGGGTCCCAAGGCAATCAAAGACCTGGATGCCAGAGTATCGGACCTGGCGGCAAGGCTCAAGATAGACGCTCCGGCGATCTTGGCCGGATTCAAAATGCTCTGGAAGGCGCGAGCGGTCGGGGATGACCAGACTGAAACCGAAGCCCTGTACGCCATCGGCAAGCTGTATGACAAGGCTGACAAGCCGGCGGAAGCACTCAACTATTATGAGCGATCTTCTGCATCCATGCTTGTGGACAAAGCCAGAATGCATCAGAAGATGGGTAGCCGGCAACTGGCTCAGGACGCGTACGATCGAGCGCTGGAAATCTTCAGAAAGCTGGATTACTCGCGATATATCGGCCTGGTCAAAAAAATCCGAACCCCGCGATTTTTCTCAAAACAGTGAGGCCCAAGCTGCCGGCGACAAACTCAACGCACGGAAACGTAGGTTGTATGCAAACATACAAATACGGTTTTTCGGAACAGGATGCTAGCGGCCGAGGAGAGGTAGAATCTTGACAAGCAACTGGGTGGCAATACCGCTCTTGGTCATTGCCGGCATTTCGCTGGCGCTGCTGTATCTGAAGGGAAGGTCCACTGAAGCTCTTATCGGAGCAGTTGTGCTTGTGGTAGCGGCGTATCTTATCTTGTTAGGGGGCGGGGACGATGGTGGGGGGAGGGACGATCGCACATGAAGGGGCTCGCAGACTTCACCGGTGAAAGTCTGCCCCGCCGAATTACGGACTCGTAACCTGGTAAGTATAAGAGAATTTGACGCTATTGCAGCCATCCAGACAGATTTGATGGCCGTAGCGCTTGCATGCCAAGTCCGCCTCAAATCCTATGTCGGGTGACTGGTCCACAGCAATGGCGAACGCGAAGTTCCCGACCGAGTTGTCCTGCAGGCAGCGGCAGGTTATATGGCATTTGGTCCAGACCTGTCCCCCCCAGGCGGTCGCAAAGGAAGCCAGGGCGAGTGCAAGAACCAATATTATTGTGACGCCGATTCTTGAAGGGCCCATAGGCTCACCCGCTTTTCTTTCTCAAGGCCTTACCTTATCACAGCTTCTTGAGGCGATGCAACACAGATAAATTGATGACAGTCATGCTTATGGCCAAAAAAGGCTTTAGAAAACTATGGGCGGGCAAGTGCGTCATACCAGGTCGCGTTCAAACACTGAAGGATCAAGTGGATCCCGCACGGACCTGAGCGACCTCAGGTCCGTGCTGATTTTGGATCAAACAATCTTCACCGTTTGAAGGCGAATCCGTATCAGCACTCGCCTTACTAGGTCAGCCGGCGAAAAAGATGATAGGAGTTGAGGTCACTTGGCCGCGGGGCGGCCCGATTTTTCCGCACTTAACCTAACGTCTACTTATGATGAATAAACGACTTGATGATTACGGTATAACATGCTATAATAAATTAGTATATTGGAGGTATAATATGTCGGTCTACCTCAGAACAGTCGTGTTGGTGGCTATTGCCTCTTTGATTTTGGCTTCTCAAGCCTGTGCTTTCGGAGAAGACATTCTTGCACTTACCGGCCAGTACACTTTCTTCATCAAGCCGGACCCGTGCTCCAATACTACGTACTACCAAAAGTTGGTCCCATGTCTGGCCGAGGAGACCGTTCCTGTGCCGAGGCCGACTGTGCGGGTTTATCCTGTGCCGGTTCCGGCGCCTCAGAGGCTGCCCATAATAGTATCGGAATCGCCGGTAGGGTGTGCCGAGGGCTCCGGTCCTTGCGTTCAGTGTTTTCCTCAGGCAAGCTCCAAGCCTGGCAGCAAACAAGTACTGGGTCCACGGCCGCTTCCGGTTCCGGTACCGGGGACCGAAATCGTGCCGCGGCATGTGACGCGCCCCGTGTTGCGGCCCCAATGGTTTGCCGTAACAGAAATCCCCGCTCCCCCGCGCCCTGTGAGAAAAGTCGGAGCAGGGGGATAACGCGAGTTTGCCTTCAAACCATGAAGAGGGTTCCGGCCGCTTCCGGCATATCCGTTTGTCCAGGACCTTCACGACTCCAGCGTGGATGACTTGGCTGCACGGAGTTGCCGCAAGCGGCCTTGTCACCCCTGGGGGAAATTCGCGGAGGGGAAGCGAAGGAGCATGAGGTCAGACAACCTTCGATAATCGCTTTCTCACCGTTGAATTCGCTTCAAACGCGTGGTAATCTGGCGCGGTTCCAACTACTTTTTAGGGAGTCAGCATGAATTTAAGCGAGATCGTGGACCGCTTTGCCCAGGATACGCCTGACCATCCTGCCCTGGTTTTTGAAGACCGGACCGTTTCATACGCGGAACTCCTCGGTTCCATAAACAAGTTGGCCAACGCCCTTGTGAAGGCCGGAGTCAAAGAGGGTGACCGGGTGGTCACGTTGATGGGTAACCGTCCCGAGCTTGTTGCAGGGTACTTTGCAGCAATAAGAATCGGAGCGCTTGCCGTAACGCTCAACCCGCTGTCCACGGTCTATGAGTTGAGTCACTACCTGGCCGATTGCAAACCTGCTGCCATAGTCTGCAAAGAAGATCAGATCAGCAAGATCGAAAGCATAAGAGATCGCTCCGAATACCTCAAGATCATAGTTAGCACTGATTCCGCCGAGGGCGCGGTTTCGTTCGACGAGATAGAAAAAAACTTTGATGACCGATTCCGAGCCGTCGACGTCAAGCCCGATCATCCCGCGGTAATCATTTTTACGGCCGGGTTGCTGGGAAAAGCGCTGGGAGCCACGCTCAGCCACAACAACCTCGATACCAATTCAATTCTTTTGAGAGACGTTTGCGGACGAGGCCAAGAGACTCATGCGCTGGCCTTGATACCGTTGTTTCATGCGTTTGGGTGCTCGGTCAATTTGCTGGGTACCCTCAAGGCCGGCGCGACGGCGTACCTTGTGGAGAAAGTGGATTTCCCCAAATTGATTCCCTGGTTGAAGAAAGCCCGCATAACATACACGGGCCTGGTTCCTATGGTCTATTATGGCCTTCTCTATCATCCTGCCTGCAAGGACTTGGACCTCTCCAGTCTTGAAATCGCCATAAGCGGTGGCGCACCTCTTTCCATGGAGATTTATGAAAAATTCTGCGCTCGGTACGACATTGACATCTTTCACGGATATGGTCTGACGGAAGCATCCCCGGTAGTTTCGTGGAACAACATCAACATTCCTAATAAGCCCCCAACGGTCGGGAAGCCCATTCCCGACTGCGTCGTCGAGATTCACAGCGAGGAAGGAAAACCCTTGGCTCCGGGAGTTGAAGGCGAGGTAGCGGTCAAAGGCTCCAATGTGATGTTGGGGTACTTTGGGAGACCCACCGAGACTGAGAGAGTGATCCGCAACGGATGGCTGTATACAGGCGATCTGGGGTTCCTGGACGAAGAAGGGTACCTTACGCTCACGGGACTAAAAAAGGACCTTATCATAACATCGGGGTTTAACGTCTATTGCCAGGAAGTCGAGGAAATCCTGATTCGACATCCGCATGTGGCGGACGTTGCATTGGTGGGTGTGCCCGATTTGATGAGAGGTCAGGTCATTGAGGCGCTGGTTGTTCCGGAAAGTGGAGCAAAGATAGAAGAGCGAGAGATCATCAGGTCCTGCAAGGCGTATCTATCCAAATACAAGTGTCCTCGCAAGGTCACCGTGGTAAAAGAAATCGTGCGAGACGAGCACGGCAAACCTTCCAGCTGGCGATAGAATGGACAACAAGAGCTATCTCCGGGGAGCGATCTCGATTTGAACATCTTGTGGCGCACCGTGAGTCTCGTTGTGCCGGAAGGCACTCGAGACGGCCCCGAATTCAGGAAACGAGTCGAGTGGATGATGCTGCTCCGGCTGGTGGTAACCACCCTTCTGCTCGGAGCGACCATTTTCTTCCAGTTTCGTGAATCTCGGGCGTTCTTCGTCGATCCAACCGTTCCTCTTTACATACTCGTCGCTGCGACCTTTCTTCTGAGCCTCATATACGTTTTCTCTCTCCCGTTGGCCATCGATCTGTGGGCGTTTTCGTTCTTCCAGATAATTGTGGACGTCTTCTACGTCACCATAGTCATTTATTTTACAGGTGGAGCGTCCAGCGTCTTCACTTTGCTCTATCTGTTTCCAATTATTGCTTCCGCGATTTTGCACTACAGACGGGGAGCTTTGATTATTGCGTCCATGGCCTCGGTCCTGTTCGGATTGCTTCTCAACCTGGAATTTTATCATGTCATCCCGGCTGCCGATTGGCCGTGGATGAGCCCCTGGAGCAGAAATACGCCGGGCTATATCCTGTGGGTGTTGGTAGTTCACGTCACCTTTTTCTATTTCATCGCAGTGGTAGCCAGCTCGGTGGCAGAGCAACTTCAGAGCACCAGGATCTCGCTCCGCCGGAAGGAAAGCGATTATACCAGGCTTTCCGATCTTCACACCGGGATAGTCCGGTCTATTCCCAGCGGAATAGTAACCACCGACGAGAATGATCGAATAACGTTCGTGAATACAGCCGGCAGCGCGTTGCTGGGCAGTCCTTTGCCTGACCTGGTCAGCCTGCCCCTGAGGAATATCTTTCCGGTAATCGACGACCAGGTAAGAACGAGCGCTATGCGCCGCGAGACTTATCGAACCGTCAAGGACATTCACGGGGAAAAGAAGCACCTGGAACTGGTAGTGTCGGACCTTAAGGACCGCGATGGTGTTCCGACGGGACGGCTTGTAGTCTTCCAGGACGTGACCGATATCAGAAAAATGGAAGAACGGGTGAGTTTGAGCGAACGACAGGCCGCGTTCGTGCGGATTGCCGCTCGTATGGCCCATGAGATACGAAATCCGCTTGCATCGCTTAGAGGCGCGACTGAACTGCTCGCCCAAACTTCCGGGAGCGTACCCACGGAGAGAAGGCTCCTGGACATTGTCATCCGGGAATCGGATCGGCTGAATTCCCTGCTCGGGGAATTTTTGCTGACTGTGAGCGATCAACCGCCCCGCAAGATCCGGGTGCTGTTGACGGATCTTGTGGAGGAGACTGTAGATCTGTTTGCCAGAGAGCCTCGTGTTTCAGGAAAGGTGTCCTTGGAAACGCGAATCCACAAAGGCGTTGAAGTGGAAGGGGAACCGGCTCGTCTAAGGCAGGCTTTGTGGAATCTCTTGACCAACGCCCTGGATGCGACTCCGGACGGCGGGGTTATCAGAGTAGTGCTGGAGTCCGAGCCCAGTTCTAAGGAAGCGTTGGTCAAGGTCCAGGATTCCGGCGTGGGAATTCCGTTGGAGATAAGGGACAGGATTTTCGAGCCGTTCACCACTACCAAAGAGAAGGGGACAGGGCTCGGTCTGTCCCTCGTCCTAAGTGTTGCCAAGGCACACGGGGGAACGGTCGATGCCGAGAGTTCTCCCGGCGCGCTCACGGTCTTCACGTTGCGGCTTCCGCTGGCGACCAACACAGCTATAGATGACACGAGAGAGCAGAGACATGGCTGAAAGAATCCTGGTTGTTGACGACGAACCCAGCATGCGAGAATTCCTGGAAATCATGCTTGTTCAGGAGGGTTACCAGGTCAGTACCGCTTCTACGGGGGAGGAAGGCGTCAAGACCTATCGGCTTTCCGAGCCGGAACTTGTTCTCACGGATGTCCGGATGCCTGGAATGAGCGGCCTGGACCTCATCAGGGAGATACATAGTATTGACCCGTATGTCCCCATAATTGCAATAACCGCCTACGCTTCTGCTGATGACGCGCTTAGAGCCGTTCGAGAAGGCGCGTACGATTACTTGTCGAAACCTTTCCAGGTGGAAGACCTGCGCATCATAATCCGTAATGCGCTCGAGGCCCGGCGCCTGCGCAGGGAGAACCTCGATCTGAGACGGTCCGTCGAGGAGAGCTATAGGTTCGGAGACATCATTGGCAAGTCGCCTGAGATGCTGGACATCTTCAACTTGATTTCCCGGGTGGCTCCCTCGAAAGCGAGCGTTCTTATTTTAGGCGAATCCGGAACAGGCAAAGAACTCATCGCGAAAGCGATGCATCAGTGGTCTTCCAGGGCCGACAAACCTTTTGTTACGGTTAATTGCACCGCTATTCCCGAAACCCTTCTGGAATCGGAAATGTTCGGCCATGTGAGAGGATCTTTCACAGGCGCTGTGGCCAACAAACCGGGGTTGGTCGAGACCGCTCACACGGGCACACTGTTTCTCGACGAAATCGGAGAACTCCCTCCTTCTATTCAGGCCAAGTTACTGCGTTTTTTGCAGGAAAGAGAATTCCGCAGAGTGGGGTCGAACGAGGACAAAAAAGTGGATGTTCGCGTCATCGCCGCAACCAATAAAAAACTGGAAAGAGAGATCGAGAATGGCAATTTCAGGGAAGACCTCTACTATCGGCTCAACGTGATCCGAATCCGCCTGCCTCCATTGAGAGAGAGAGAAGAGGACATCCCGATCCTGATAAGCCACTTTCTAAGCAAATTCGCAGGCGAACAGGGCAAAGAGATACACAAGGTGTCATCACTGGCCATGCGCGTATTGAGTAAATACGGATATCCGGGCAATGTGCGCGAGTTGGAAAACATCATCGAAAGGTGTGTGACTCTGGAACAATCCGACCAACTGACGGCGGAAAACCTGCCCCCACGATTGGCTGAATCCACCGAAGCAACCGCCGCGCCGGCGGACACGGACATTCCCCCTGATGGCATCGATCTGAACAGAACCATCGAAAATATGGAGAAGAAGCTCATCGTAAGGGCATTGGAGATAACCGGAGGAAACCGGTCCAGGGCCGCCAGGCTGCTGGGCATTTCTTTTCGGTCGCTCCGATACAGGCTGGTTAAGCTGGGAATGGACCACGAGGAAACAGTAGATACATGAGAAACTATGCGGTGATCCTCTCCGCGGACCTTCCAACTTCGGAAGAAGTTGTGTCCGCGGTGAAAGAGGTAGGAAAAATCGTTGACGGAGTTAAGATCGCGGAGGCCACCCTCCTTGAATCGGGCAAGGAAATTCTACAAAGAATAAGAGACCTTATTGAGGACAAACCTCTTCTGGTTGACTTGAAAGTAGCGGACATCGGATTTCTAGCCAACGGTACCTGGCAAGGCACCAATTCGAAGATAATAAAATGCCTTGAAAATTCCGGTGCGACCCACGTGACTGTACATGGGTTTCCCGGCCCAACATCGGTTGCGGAAGCAGTCGATACCGCCAAGACAGCAGGGCTGGGAGTCTTGCTGCTGCCGCTCATGAGTCACGCCGGCGCTCGCCTATTTTTCTCCAGGCCTGTGAATCGTTCCGACGTGGTCTATGCGTCGTTGAAAGCCGAGATGAACCTTCAATTCCCTGACGAACCCTCATGTACAGACGTCACAGAAGGGATATTGTTGTTGGGGGAGGCATTAGGAGCGGACGGTTACATCGGCCCTGCAACGCGTCCAGTGGATCTGCAACGGTATCGAGCGTTGACTCAAAGGCCTATCTGGTGCCCCGGATTCGGGCGTCAGGACCGAATGGGGAGAACTCTTGAGGAGCAGTTCCGGGAATGGGCCCAAATAGTTGGGCCTTCTTCCGCGGCAATAGTGGGATCCACTATTTTCGCCGCGTCGGACAGGGTAGCCGCAGCACGGAACGTGGCGGAACTGCGCGACAAAGCGGTTCAGTAGTCTTCCCGTTCAGGAATTATCTGCAATCCTGATTGGTCACCCTTGGGTCGTCATGCCTGCCGTCGGACATCATGTCCCCGTCAGTTGGGGGTTTTCCGTCATTCAGTGCACTTTCGGCCAGACGGTTGTGTAGGTAACGCACCCGGCTTCTGGTCTTGTCCTGCAGGCAACCTACATCCAGTTTCTCGTTTTTTTCCGTGCATGACGTTTCTCGCTCCTTCAACCATTGGCGCTGGTCATTCCTTGCCTCATAGCCCGCGAAGCGCATCCATCGGCTAAATGCGTCCGCCATCTCTCCGTCAAACATTTTCAGGACTTCGTCCCTACAGACCGCCTTCTCAACTTGGCTTTTCGCCTCGTTACAGTCAACACTCGGCCCGATAGACCGGCGACTCCTCGACCGGACCAGTTCACGGATATCCAGCCTCTTCTCGGCTTCTGTCAACCGTGGATTCCGAGCGAGATAGTGACCGATCCCGTCTCCATTGCTGTCCCTCTCATCCGAAGACGCCCCCGCGTCAAGGAGAAGCTTCATCACTTCCGTCCCGGCGTTTTCGGCAGCGTACATCAGGGGCGTTCTTGCCGTCCGTCGGATGGGCGAGTCACCCGTCCATGACTTCATCTCCACCGTCTTCCGGTTCGGGTCAGCGCCCTGGGAGAGAAGCAGACGGACCGTATCAGGGCGGTTCATGTGCGCGGCCGTCATCAGTGGTGTCTTTCCGAATCCGTTCCCCGCGTTCGGATCTGCCTCCGCTTCGAGGAGGAGGCGCATCCCTTCTTCCCATTCGACGGCCTCGTGCAGAGCGAGAGAAATTTCAATATCAGGCCGTTTCCGATCAATCGAAAATAGCGAGGAGGCATCGGAATAGTTCGGTTGATTCTTGTCTCTGGAACCGTCAGGACTACGCTCCTTTTCTTTGCGGAGTGCCTCTTTGAGCGCCTCCTGGTCGCGGTCGAATATAGGCCGATTCAGCGGTGGACGCCGCAGTTCGTAAAGATCTCGTTCAGGGTCGTAACCGTGCGGGACAAGTAACCAGGCGGCGATGACCTCCTCAATCACGCGTTGGGCCGCTTTTTTCCCCTCTTCCCTGGCAAGGCCGAAAGCACTCACGTAATATTTTTCCAGTGCGGCCACGGCCGGATCGATGTGCTGGAGGAACGTCTGATACTCTCGCCGGTTCCAGACCTCGAGGAAGCTCCAATCCTCGAGGAATCTCTTCATCCGATGATCGTACCGAAAATATGAGCTGCACCAAGTTTCTGGCGTGGCACGCGAGACAGCCCAGGGGCGAAAAGCGGCGCGGTCAACCGCTGCATTTGCCCCTCCTTCATGATCGCTACACGCGCGGCAGCGTTCACCTTGATTCCCGATGGTTGAAAGCACCTTGAGGAACGGGCTGATTCCGGGAATCCTCCGAAAATTCTGAACTAAACTTTTGTGCGGAGAAAGGCAGACCACACAACGCGGATCGACCTTACCATCCGCCTGCAAGCGGAAGGTCGTCAGCCGAGTTGTATTCAGATCTCTGTCGGGAGGCGGTTCGGCGAAGAAGTAATACCTGCTCCGCCAGTGAAATAGACGATGGCCATACGAGTCTTCGCCCGTATCGATCTTTTTGCGATCGTCTCCAGCTAAAAGGCCGAACGGGTGATACATGACCGGAGCATCGGGAGACCATTTGTTATCGACGTGCCGATAGGAGTTTTCACAGCCCTGTGATTTCTCCGACCAAGCCTGTTCTTTTACGGCCTTGTCAAAGGAACCGACCGACGGAAATACAAAGAATTCACTTCCTTCCATTCCTCCCGGCCACGTGCATCGGCGTCCGACCACTGCTTGCATTCGACCGGTTCCGTCGAGGTCGAGGCCCCCCTCTTCGACCTTGTCCCATTCAAGCCAAGTTATGCCGTCTTGGGCCTTTCCGGTCATTCTGGGATTGGCGTCGGACGAAAAGAACCGCTCCCGCGCGCCCTTGATAATGGTGGCGCAAAGTTCAAGGTCTCGGTTCTCAACCAGGGCCGGCAGGAAGGGATAGCGGGTCGCGGGGAACAGAGACTTCGCATCCATGGGAGACCGCGTGAATTGCTCCTCTTCGACCGTCCGATGGTTGACGACCGGCCCCGTCGGCAAGGGGTGACTGCCGTCAAACTGGGATGGCTGATCAGCCGCGAGGGACAAAGCCCCAGCCAAGAACAAGGCAAGCGCAAAGGAAAACATGAATGTCCTCAAGGCAGCATTCGACCGGGTCGGCTCAGAGATAAATCCTCTGTTACACAACGGAATCCTCCTCTCTTTGCGCCGGCGTATTGACAACAAATTCAGATTTTCTACATATAAACCATAAAGCTCCGGCTTGTTGCCTTGGATTTTCATGATCTTGACCCACCGTGCCATGGAGGGTCTGGAAAACCACCTCGCCTCCCCAACAATGAGTAGATCGATCCGTGTCAGATGCGGAGTCTTGGTTGTCTGCCCGCATAACACGCCATTCGAGTGATTGCCAGAGAAACTCTAAAACCTCTGTACATGGATTAGGTTCCCAGTGCATTGGCTGTCCCCCTGGGCCCAGAATGACATCGGTTCGTGCAATCGTGATGACGACGATGAGGAGAATTCGTGGAGATTTTGTGCAAAGTTGGTGCAAAAACGCTAGAACTTCGTGGCAGAAACTCCCGGATCAAAGTTCGGGGCAGGCTCCGAGTTCGCAGAGAAGGGTCGGGGCGCACAGTCAAGGCTGTCTCAAAACTGAAAAATCCCGGCGACCGTGTCATGTGTTGTAGGGGCGGTTCGTGAACCGCCCGAAATCATGTCGCTTCTCGAAGCGCCCCTACCGGGGAATGGATGCCTTCAGGATTTTGAGACAGCCTCAGTCGTGCGGCCCGACTCTCAGCGGTCTCAGCGATCTCTGCGGTGAGAGATCTCTTTCTTTGCTTGCGATTTCGTGTCCCTCGTTTTATAAGAAAAGGTTACGGGGTGTAGCGCAGCCTGGTTAGCGCGCGTGCCTTGGGAGCACGAGGCCGCCGGTTCAAATCCGGCCACCCCGACCACGAGTAGAGAAATTTGCGGGGGAAGCTTCGTACGTTGAATAGCTTCCCCCGATTACCTTACCAGCTCGCACCGTCGGGGCAATTCCCACCCGGAAATCCCGCTAATTCTCCAAAGGATTTAAAGCCCATGAGATCTGTCCGTCACAGATTCCCCGCTTTATTGAAAATTCTCATTGTCCTGGCTTTTGCGGCTTCCACCTGCGCCTGGACCGGAACGGAAGCGGGCGCGCAGCCCCTTAAACTTACGATTCTTCACATGAATGACGCGCATGCTCACTATCTTCCATATGAAGAAAAAGGATCGGAAGGCCTGATTGGGGGATTCGCCAAGGCCAGGACGGTGATTGCCCGGGAGCAAGCCAAAGCCGCGGCTGACGGCCGCAAAACGTTGATTTTCTATGGGGGCGACCTCCTCATGGGCACCCCATTTTCCACCGCGTTCAAGGGTGAACTCGGCGTGAAGTTGATGAACATGATGGGATTCAACGCCATGGTGGTGGGCAATCATGAATTCGACTACGGACAGGAAAATATTCTATCCAGGCTGAAGCCCACCATGGGCTTTCCCCTTCTCAGCGCCAATACAAAGACTAAAGCAGGGCAGGGCCTCTTCGACCGGATGGTGGTCAAAGAGATCCCGGAGGCCAAGGCCAAGGTGGTGGTTTTTGGCCTGACAACAGTACAGACGCCGGAGACAACACACCCGCGCAATGTGAAAGGCCTCCTGTTCGAGGACCCTGTAGCGACCGCCAAGAAATTCGTCAGCGGGCGGAGCAACGACGGGTTGATAATTGCTTTGACGCATCTGGGAGTAGAAGAGGATAAACGGTTGGCGGGAGAAGTGCCGCAGATAGGCCTGATCATCGGGGGCCATTCCCATACCGCTTTGTTCAAGCCCCTGAAGGTTGGAAACACTCTTATCTGCCAGGCCGGGGCTTATGCCAAATATGTAGGTAAGCTGGACGCGGACGTAGTAGACGGGAAGATAGTGAAATACCACGGCGAACTGATTCCTTTGACAGCCGCAATCAAAGAAGATCCCGAGGTGTCCGGAGTAATAACCGAATACAAAGCGAAACTGGACAACAGTCTGAAAACGGTAATAGGTAAGACAGAGGTCTATCTGGAGGGCGGCCGAAGCGCGGTAAGGTCCGACCGGGAAACTAACCTGGGCAAGCTCATTACTTATAACATGGCGGTGAATGCGGCGTCGGACGCTGCGGTTGTAAATGGCGGGTCCATACGTTCAAGCCTAAACGTGGGAGATATTACCCTAAACGACGTGTACACGGTCTTGCCGTTTCCCGCCACCGTGGTGAGAATGGCGCTCCAAGGTGAGGACCTCGCTGCTGTGCTTCAAAGAAGCGCGGACCTCGGGGAAGGGAGTGGGGGGAAGCTTCAAACATTTGGCATTACCTACCAGATCGATCAGGGCAAAGTAAGAATTCAAAAGATCCGCGGCCACCAGTTTGAACCGACTGAAACATACTCAGTAGCCATAAATGATTTCCTGGCAGCGGGCGGAGACGGATACACGCTCTTCAAAGAAAAAGGTACAAACGTGTACGAGTCCGGTATATTGGTAAGTGACATCTTGATTGACTACATAAAGAATGCGAAAGCGATAACTCAAAGCACAATCGATGAACTCAGGTAGGCCGCTTGTGCCTGAATGAACCGCCCGCCGGAGGAGAAGAGCATGCCCAAAATTGGAATCTTGGCTGTTCCCGCACCACGCAAGAAATGAACTGCGTCATGGTAGGAGCTTTGGTAATTTGCGCGGCAGGCAGGGGCCTGCTCGGACCACGGTCCTGATGAATCCATCGATCTACAGAGATTCTCAATAGTCTTCGCGGAATGAAATCGCACTGCTGGACAAGCCAGCAGTGGCACCCACAATTCAATCCGTGATTACTTTCGGGAACCGCTATAAACTTTTGTCTGGTTCCTCGCCTTGCTTTGTCCATTCCAGGACTCGTCTCAAGAGCTTCTTATAGTCATCGGAGAGTTTGGCTTCCCGGATCGTAAGCGCTTTATCGGATTTTTCGAGGGCTTCTCTCAGCACTAATAGTCCTGATGCAAACCTCTTGCCGGGGGGATCGAATGAGTCCAGGCAGCGTTCACAAAACTTTCGATGTTCCCACGGAAAAGGCTCCAGTGCGATATAGGAAGAATATATCCACCCGTACAGGACTGTCATGTCGTGAGAGTCCAGGGTCTCGCCTCGGCGGATGAGAGAAGCCAAGAGTTCCTTGGCGTCGGCCGGAGTTACCATTTTGGGCCTCAAGCTCGATCAAGGTACCGATTAACTGGGAACCTGAGTGAATATTCGGCCACAGAGTTCGCGCGCCGGCACACGAGGAGATTTATTTCAGGCGTAGTCGCCTTACGCTTCTGTGCAGGCTGAGTTTGACGGCTATTTGGACAATTGGGTGAATTGTTGCCCTCGGATTTTCAGGAAAGACAGGTGCCATTGGTACACTTCACACGACTCGCAGTCTTGGCCGCAGCAGGCATCTGTCTCGTCGTAAAAAATCGAGTGCAACTTTGCCTTTATCAGCCAGCACGAACGCCCAAAATGAGGGAATACCTTGCACCCGTCTCTGCCTTCGCACTTCTTGATTTGCCAGCACTTGTCAAATCGGTCCACCTTGAGTTGCTCCCCTCTGATGTTTACTCCCCTGGTTCGCGGGACTAGGGTGCGGTAAAAGTCAAAGTTGCAATTAGCGTACCGCGACAGGAGGATGTTTTCTCGGCGGTCCGGGAGCCAAAAAGCCGGGTCCCTCCTCCAAAAGTCCCTGTCGATTTTTTTTACACACTGTCAAAAAAAGTTCGAATACACGGCCAGATTTCTTAATATATCCGTCACGGTAAGGCCCTCTTAGCCTTTGGCGTCTCACCACTCAAGCAAGCTTTGAACCGCATAGCGATGCTTGTATTGTGCAAGCGGCTCTCAGCTTGATTACCTCAGGGGAAGGAATTCGATATGACCGAAGCGTTGAAGCGTCCCGACCTGGAACCGTCCGGTGCCTTCGTTGAGACAGTAACGGTAGAACCGAAGGGCTCGGGGATTTTGACCGACCTTAGATTTGCCGCTAAAGACCTTATCGACCTAGAGGGATACAAGACTTCCTGCGGCAACCCCACCTGGCGCGACACCCATCCAGTAGCGGCTACCAACGCTGTATGCGTCGATCAGCTTCTCTTTGCCGGCGCCACATGTATTGGGAAGACCATCACGGACGAACTGGCCTTCGGGCTGGACGGGGAGAACTCCTTCTATGGCACGCCATTGAATCCCAAAGCGCCGAACCGCGTTCCAGGCGGATCATCCAGCGGATCTGCATCTGCTGTGGCATGCGGAATGGCCGATTTTGCACTTGGAACGGATACAGGCGGATCAATAAGGGTCCCCGCAAGCAATTGCGGGATTTTCGGAATGCGCCCCAGCCACGGCAGGATTTCAGTAGCAGGGGTCAATCCTCTCGCTCCTACCTTTGATACTGTGGGTGTCTTGGCCTGCAATTGCGAGGTGCTGGCAAAAGCCGCGTCTGTGCTGTTGGCATGCGACATCCCCCCCGGTGTTGAAGTAGGCGCCGTGCATTTGCTCGAAGAAGCCTTTGCCGCCTGCGATCCCGAGGTCAAAGACGCTGTTGCGAGGCCGGTAGAAATGATAAAGGCCTTGTTTCCGGGAAAAGTAAGGAAAACTTCTCTCCAAGAAATTGGTGAGGAAGCGTCCGAGACGGGGTTAAGAGGTTGGTATCACACTTATTGTCACATTCAGTGGGCGGAAATCTGGAGTTGTCTGGGGGGCTGGGTGCAAGACGCCAAACCCGAATTCGGCGCGCGGACCCGAGTGAACTTTGAGCTTGTCAAAAACATGGATCGGCAGACCATCGTGAAGGCCCTGCGCAGCCGGGAGATCTGTTTTTCGCTCCTTAAAGAGTTTCTCGGGCCCAACGATCTGTTGTGCATGCCAACCACACCGACCCTCGCTCCAAATAAGGGCTCTCTGGGAATCGACCGCACCACAGACAGATACTTCCCCAGGACCCTGTCTATGACAGCCATTGCAGGAATCGGACGGCTGCCCCAGGTCACGCTTCCCGTGGCCGATGCCTCTGGCGTTCCCGTTGGTCTGTCATTGCTTGCAGGGCAGGGGAGGGACGCCTTTCTGGTGGCAGCCGCACAAATGGTGGCCTCAGAGCTATTCAAGTAATGCCGAAATGGCCAGCCACATGCCGCGAGCGGCTCGTTCTGGGCAATGCGACGGAATGATATTACCAACGGAGGTCATTTCCCGATCAGCCGCGAGTGCTCTTTCAGCATACAAGCATCTTGTATTACCGTCAGGCCTCCGTCTTTCGCCTTTTTGGCAGCATCTTCGTTCGTGATACCCTCCTGCATCCAAAGCACTTTGGCGCCTACCGCTACGGCTTCTTCTGCTATCGGAGGCAAGAATTCAGGTCGTCTGAACACGTCCACCACGTCTATAGGCTCAGGGATGGATTTTAGGTCAGGATAGCTTTTCTCACCCAGTACTTCCTGGGCCGCGGGATTTACAGGGATTATGCGGTACCCGTGATTTTTCAAATATAAGGCGACCCTGTTGCTCGGCTTGGACGGGTCCGTTGAAATGCCCACCACCGCGATGGATCTAGCACCCTCGAGCAATTTCTTCAGGTCCGCGTCGGAAATATTCGGTAATGCCATTATCTTTCACCCCCAGATTTTGATCGTAATATACTTCACGAGTGGTTTGCGGGGGAGACTTTTTTGTTCAAAAGGGTGTCCCGGACAATTACTTTCAATTGAATATCGGTCCTGATTTCACTTAGTACGCCGGAATAGCCAGGGTGGGACTGGATTCGGTTTCGACCACAAACCCAGTTTGTTCTTGAGCGCCTCGGATTCAAGGTCCCTCAGTTCAAGATTATCCTCCGCATAACGGCGGTACCACCATGCAAGCCCTGCCCTGACAAGCTCTTTGTTCAAGGATTTTCCTTCCACACTGACCCATGCCACAGTGCGGCCGTACTCGTCGCGGTCTGCGGGCAATACTTGAGCTATCTTGCCAAAGGCAAAATCGGCGGTGAACTGACTGGCTCTCGTTCCGAAGTCTTGATCGTGTTCCGGACAATCGACCCCGAACAACCGAATCCTTTCGGCCCTTCCAAAATGCATCACCGAGATGGTGTCACCGTCGTGAACCTCGACCACTTTCCCGGACCAGGCAAAAGTGAAAGCCGGGAAGACTAGAAGTATTGCCGAAGCTAAGCAGATTGCCGTCCTTTTCAATCCTGCCGCCTTCCGAGTTCTTGCTGTGTGAAAGCTTTCCTGAAGCCGGATTTTCCAAACATGAGGTCCTGTTTCTTTCAGTTCGAATTTCCTTTCAATTCCTTCCTAGCGACTTCCGTGAAAGCCTTCAGAGTCGGAGAGAGCCATCTGCCTTTAGACCAGATCATAAGGGTGGCTACTTCGAGCTTACCCTCTTCCCATGCCAACGGAACCAGCCGTCCTCTCTTTATATCTTCAGAGACCGATACCTGGGGCAGAATCGTGATCCCGGTACCCTCCATCACGCACCTTTTGAGAGTCTCGACGCTGTGGAAGGTGCCGCCGAGTTTCAGAAAAACGCCCGCCTCTTCCAAAATCCGCTCAAATAGCCTCCTGTAGCTGCAGTCAACCTTGCTCAAGAGCAAGGTATCACCTGCGAGATCGCGAGTGCGGACCAGTCTTTCCTTGGCAAGGCGATGACCAGGACTTGCCACCAACACCAGGGACTCAAAACCCACTGCTTCGGCCTCAAGATCCGCAGCCTGGAAGGATTCCGCAAGCAGGAATGCCAGGTCCGTTATACCTTTGGAAAGGTCCTTTTGGAGGCCTTCATGGGCACATGTCGTCAGATTAAGCTGAACCTGAGGGAAACGAGCACTGAACTCACGGATGACAGGGGGCAGGCGATATATACCAAAAGATTCAGGGATCCTGATGTTCAGAGATCCTTCGGGCTCTCTGTCACCCCCTATCTCGGCCCGCGTTTCATCGGCCAGATCGATGATTCTTTCGGCATATGGTATCAAACGCTCTCCCGCCTCTGTAAGCAAGATACGCCGACCCAGCCGATCAAACAGTTGCACACCAAGCTCTGTTTCAAGTGCCTGGATCTGAGCGGAGATGCTCGATTGGGCATAATTGAGTCTTTCCGCGGCCTTGTTAAAGCTTAGAAGTTTGGCCACGGTCAGAAAGGTTCTGAAGTGCCGGATTTCCATCGGCCATCCATTGACCAAAATTTTCGATCCAGTGCATCGAAACAAATCGTTTGAAACGATACTTAGTTCTTAATAATCTACTACACAGATAAGTACCCTGTGTCAAGACGAGGAGGTTTAGTGATGAATAATCCGGAAAAAACCGTGGAACTTTTTGCCAATGGACTGAACTGCTCGCAGGCGATACTCACCGTTTTCGGAGAACCATACGGACTGAATTCCGATATGGCCAGGAAGTTGGGCCGAACGCTTGGTGGCGGAATGGGACGTATGGCCCGGACCTGTGGAGCGGTAACCGCCGCTGTGCTAGTTTTGGGACTTGCAAGAGACGATCAGGACGAAGGTGAGGCAAGGAAAGCCTCTTTTTCACGTGTACAGGAACTCTTCAAGCGCTTTGAAACACGCCACAAGACAAGCGAGTGTAAGAATTTGCTAGGTGCTGACATGAGCACAGAGGAGGGGACCAAAAAAATCCAGGACCAACAACTGGTCAGGAATCTATGCCCGGCATTTGTGAGAGATGCTGCCATGATGCTGGAAGAGCTGTTAAAACCATAGTCGTTAGGCGCGGCTCCAGGAGACCAAAATGATTGTGGGGAGGGGCAAAAGAAACATCAGGATATCACTGGCATGGTGCGTTTTGGGGGCCACGCTCTTGGGCTTGTCGGTAGGGCGACATTTCAGACCGCAATGGATTCAGTCGATCGCATACGTTGCACTGTTCCTAATGCTTTACCCTGCAATGCTCGACGTGGATTTTGCAGGTATCAAGAAAGCGTTCGCGGAGCCCTGGCTGGTCACCGCGGCCCTCCTCTTAAATTTCCTGGTGTCGCCTCTCCTTATCTATGGTCTGCTGCATCTGTTCGTCCGGGGCAGTGAACCTGAACTCGTGGCCGGCATAGCACTTTACGGCATGGTGCCGGGTGGAGGAATGGCCCCGGCCTTCACGGGGATGCTGAAGGGCAATGTCAGCCTGACGGTCGCGATTTCCGGCATCGGCGGCATTCTCAGCCTCGGAATTACACCCTTGTGGGCAAAGTGGTTAATCGGGCCCCAGATGGAATTCCCCGCCCTGCTCATCCTCCAACACCTCTGTCTTATTATTATGATTCCTTGGACTGTCGCGATGCTTACTCGCCGAATTGTCTCGGCAACAAGGGGAGACCTCGCTTTTCGCCGGACCACGGAACGGATCAAACCCCTTTCCGGTCTTGGGCTCTGTTTATTCCTGTTCACCATGTCAGTTCTTCATGGCGATCGGGTTCTGGACGAACCTTTCTTGATCCTGAAGATCGCAGGGCCTGTCTCTGCCTTTCTGATGATCTTATTTCTTCTTTCCAATCTCCTTGGAAGGATGCTTCGTTCCAGTCGTGAAGATGCCGTGGCCCTCACCTTCAGTACTGCTGCCAAGAATAACGCCATTGCCTTGGCACTAAGCCTGTCAACGTTCGGCCCTGATGCGGGCCTGGTCAACGCAATTGCCGGGCCGTTGGTCCAGTTGCCGATACTGCTGGGCATAGTTGCGCTTAAGACAGGGAAGACGACGTGATTGGGGACGAGGGTTCGGTCAGAAGCGCAAAACAAGGCTTGAACGAAATAACTAGCGGAGGCGGGCAGAAGGAGCATCTTGTGGGTTATGCGAGCGACGGCAGATGCTACAGATGAAGGGAGACCGGATCACTCTTCGATGAAGACCAGGAGCTTCTCCAATTCCGCCATCTTGGACAGAAATTGCTCCGTGGCTTCTTCCAATTCCTTGGACAACAGGTGCAGTCTATGCTCGGAGGTTGCCGTCTGTTGTTCTTTATCGCTCATGGTTCTGCTGTACAATATCTCTAATAATCCTCTGGAAATTTATATCACAACCCGCTGTTTTTGGCAACTTTTATGAAAACGTAAGTGATAGGAGATCTTGGGGCGGAGTACGAGGCAACATGGGGGACCTAAGGATGGAGCCTTGAAGCACTGTTGTGAGAAAGTCTCTCCGAGCCTGCCCCCAAATGGCCGCACTTCGGCTGTTTCCGATCACTCTTCAAAGAACCGCCCCATCGCTTTCTGATATATGGTACGAAGAACATCCCGAGCGACACCATGATCTGTTACTTCCCAGGGGAACATCTCGTCCGAGTTGCGCTCGCGGAGGACGTAAAATTCCGGGTCAATTCCCCCCTTTTTGAACACCCCTGGCCAGCGAGCGACTTGCTTTGCGACTTGTAGCACTGTGGCGGCTATCCGCCGGTCTCCTCTGGATAGAAACGCTTGATCAAATGCCTGCCTGACCGATTCAACGCGGACCACCAGATTAGGTATTCCCTTGAGGCCATCCCTAATTATCCGCACGCGCCGCTCCAGCATCTTGGGTTGCTCCATGGCCGCCCACTGAAAGGGGGTCCACGGCTTGGGAACAAAAGGGTTCACCTGGATCGATATGTGACCTATCTTTTTCAACTTCCGAGAAGCTTCCACAAACACGTTCCGGCTCTTGACCACAAAATCCACAATTGCCGAGCAGTCTTCGTCGGTTTCACCGGGTAGGCCGACCATAAAATAAAAACGAATATTTGGAATACCTGCGATGACGAGTTTTTCCACCAACTCGTAGAAACGTTCAGAAGGGATGTTTTTCCCTATGACGGACTTCATGCGCGGGGAAGCCACTTCAGGGGCCAAGGTTGCGGTCTTCTGCCCGGTTGCGGCCAGAAGCTCGATCACTCGCGGCGTAAGCCCTTCCGGCCGGATCGACGACAGCGAGAATCGGCCTCCGTTGGCCACTATGTAAGCGAGGATGTCCTCCAGCTCAGGATGGCCGGCAAGGTCCGATCCAATCAGACCGACTGTTCTGCCGGCTTCGAGGGCTTTATCCACCTCTTGCCGGAATCCGGCGAACTGAGCGTGGCGCACCGGGAAATGTATCCAACCTGCGGCGCAGAAGCGGCAACCCCTGCCGCACCCGCGATTTGTTTCCACGAGCAGGCTCTCCCCGAACTCGGCTTCACTGGTGAACAGCACTGACACAGGCACCGGTGATTCTCTCGATCGTCGCTTTACAGCGGGAACACGCGCAGGAAAACCCGCGTCAGGGACAATCGCTGTTATCACGCCATCTTCCGCATATTCAAAGGTATAGGCCGAGGGGATATAAGCTCCCGGCAGGCTGCGGAACTGTTTGAGAAACTCCTTCCTGTCCGCCAGAGCATTTCTCGATTGCTGCAATGCTTCGAACAGGGTGGAAAAGAAGGTTGCATCCGGGGAGTCGGGATCATCGACCTCGCCGATGAACGCCATGTCCAGAAAGAGCGCCAGAGGCTCAGGATTCATGGAAACCGAGACGCCTCCCGCGATGATCACAGGATCTGATGGTCCTCTTTCCTGTTGCAGCGGGGGAATTCCCGCGGCAAGGAGGGCTCCCGGCACGGCCGGGTAATCGCTTTCAAAAGGGACGCTAAAGGCGATTACAGAGAAGTTCCTGAGCGGTCGGCCCGATTCCTCGGACAACGGCCCGCGCCCGCGTCCGTCCTTGGCCGCGGCCGCATCAGGCCAGAAGAAGCGTTCTGCCGAAAAATCGGTCTGCGAGTTCAGGTACCTGTAAAGGAACTGGAACCCCAGGTTTCCCATACCCACCCTATAGACATTGGGGTAAACCAAAGCCACCGACAGCCCCGGCCCGCGAGGCCTGATGATGGCTCCTTTTTCGCCGCGTCTGGTCATGGTCGCGATTGTACCACGGGAAGGGCCTCCGCGACGACACCTCATGTCCTATTTTGGACGGGAACCTCGGTTTTGCCGTCAAGGCATTCGTGGCCAGGGCCAACCGCAACTTTGGGAAACTTCTATCTTTATGAATTTTTTCTCGCGGCACCGCATGTTTTTTCTATCCAGCCTGTATTTATGATTAAGAGACAGACCGCAAAATGTCGAAAACAGCAGACACAAAGCTCAGGACTCGATAATGGGAAAACGCGCGGCACAGTGGGGATGTAAAAAATATGCCCGAGCGGATGGACCTTGCGGAGATCAGAACAATGGCGCCAAAAAAATCGCGATTTAAATTCATCGGAATCCTCGTGTTGATTGCCGCAGGCCTCCTGACTGCGGGGGTCTATTTGGTCAACGGGAGTGTGTCCGTCAAACCCAAACAGGATTACAAGACGGCGAAGGTCCTGAAGCGTGATCTTGGGGCAACCGTCCAGGCAACCGGCATCGTGAAGCCTATGGTGGGGGCCGACGTGAAAGTTGGGGCAAGGACTCCGGGGAAGGTTGTGGAGTTGCCCATCAACGTCGGCGATAAGGTGGCTGCGCGGCAGGTCATAGCCAAAATTGAGCAGGACGATCTGATTGCAAAGGTCAAGTTGCAGGAAGCGATCCTTGCCGAAGCCAAGGCCGAGGAAATGCGCTTAGCAAAGGACTATGACCGGGACAAACAACTGCATGCCGCTGACTCGATCGCAGCCCAGAAATTCGATCTGACGGAAGCGTCGTACGAAATGGCCAAAGCACGGGTCCTCAAAGCACAAGCCGAACTTGATTTTTCAAAGACCCTGCTCTCGTACGCAACCATTACTGCTCCGATTAAAGGGACCGTGGCATCGGTAAACACGATTCAGGGGGAGACCGTTACAACGGGACTCAATGCCCCCACCTTCATCCGAATCATTGATCTCGATCGCCTGGAAGTGTTGGCCTATGTGGACGAGAACGACATCGGTAAGGTCAGGGTCGATCAGGAAGCGATTTTTACCGTCGCAGCCCACCCGGCCATCGAGTTCAAGGGCAAGGTCACGTCCATATATCCTTCTGCCACCATCCAGGACAACGTCGTCTACTACATCACTTCGATAAGCGTGGACAATAGGGAAGGCAAGCTTATGCCGGACATGACCTCCAACGTGCTGATCTTCCTCGACCAGCGCAAAGGGGTCATCACGGTGCCGAATAAAGCCGTGCAGCGCGAAGGGCAAAGGAAATTTGTGCTTGTAATGGATAAGGGCCTGCCGGATAGGCGATACGTGGACGTTGGATGGAAAGACCAGTCTTATACGGAAATACTCGACGGGCTGCGGGAAGGCGACCTGGTGATTGTAGGCGACCTGCCCCGCAAGTAACCCTCATGGAGGTAGACGATGATAGAGGTGACCAATCTCTCAAAAACATTTCAAAAAGACAGCATGGAAGTGCGCGTTCTGAAAGATGTTACCCTCACCATTCACGAAGGCGAGTTTGTTTCAATAATGGCCCCATCAGGAATGGGAAAGAGCACTCTACTGAACATTCTTGGCTGCCTGGATAAATCGACGGAAGGGACTTATGTCCTGGACGGTGTCCCGGTACATGACATGGACGACGACGAACTCTCAAGAATACGGAATGAGAAGATCGGCTTTGTCTTCCAGTCTTTTCATCTTCTTCCCAGGATGACCGCGTGGGAAAATGTAATTCTGCCTCTCATCTACAGCGACGCCGATTCAAATATGAAGGAACGGGCACTTACCGTCCTGACCTCCGTGGGCCTTGCAGATCGCGTGGATCACTTGCCGCGGGAGTTGTCGGGCGGGCAGCAGCAGCGAGTGGCAATCGCGCGGGCCCTCATCAATGACCCTCGCATAATCCTCGCTGACGAGCCCACGGGAAACCTGGACTCATCCTCCGGTGAGGAAGTTATCAAGATATTCCGGGAACTGCATGCCCGCGGAGTCACCCTGGTAGTCGTGACTCACGACATGGAAGTGGCGCTTCAAGCCGACCGAGTAATCCAGATGAAGGACGGCAGAATTTCCAGCGACCGCCCCACCGCGAGTCCATTGGCGGAGGTGGCCCAATGAGAACACTTCGTCTGAGTGTACAAGCCCTAAGCGCCATGGCGGAAAACAAGACAAGGACTTTCCTCATGATGCTGGGCGTCATAATCGGCGTGGCAACACTCACCATCATCGCGTCTTCGGTGCTCGGGGCAAGAGCCGAGGTCATGGGCAAGGTTGAAAAGTGGGGTCTGGATCAAATCATGGTCATGGCCGGCTCCGGCAGGAAACCCGGCGTTCCGCAAGCGGTCCCCACAACGTTGAGGGTGGAGGACAGCCAGGCCATGATGTCCGAGATTGCGAACGTCAGGGATGTTAGCCCGCAGATTAACCGGAGAGATTTTCCTGTGAAATACGGCAACAAGAGTTCCTACGGAGTGCTCATCGCAGCGAATACCAACTGGTCGTCCGTTTGGAACACACCGCCCGAGGTCGGCAGGTTTCTTTCCGAAGAAGACGCCGGAAGATTGGCCCGAGTGGCGGTGATAGGCAAGACCATTCAGAAGGACCTCTTTGAAGATGAGGATCCGGTCGGGAAGCAGATCCTGCTTGGAAATAATCCTTTCGAGATCATTGGTGTCCTTGAGGCGAGAGGAGCCTCGGCTGTAGGTGTCGATATGGACAGCCGTGTGGTTATACCTCTGTCCACCGGCCAAAAAAGGGTCTTTAATCAGGATTACCTGTTCATGATAAAGATTGCATTGCACGATCCCTCCAGGATGTCTCAAACCGTCAACGATGTTCGAGCGCTTCTTCGGGAGCGCCACAATCTTCCGACAGGCGTAGAAGATGACTTCACGATCGTGACGCCAACCCAGGTCATGGTCATTGCATCGAAGCTTTCCACGACTTTCAGCCTCTTTCTCGTATTGGTGACAGGCATCTCGCTTATAGTGGGCGCGATAGTCATCGCGAATATCATGTTCATCGCAGTAAACGAACGCAGGGGGGAGATTGGCATTCGTAGAGCAGTGGGTGCCCGAAAAAGAGATATTCTTGTCCAGTTCCTGATGGAAGCGGTCAGTGTTGCCGCCATAGGAGGGGTTCTAGGCATCATATTGGGGTTGATCGGGCTCAAGGCTCTGTCAGGTTTCATAAAACTGCCGACAGCCCTGATGTGGGAACCTATCGCACTGGCTTTGGTGAGCGCAATCATCGTTGGACTTATTGCGGGGATTCAGCCGGCAAAGAGAGCTGCAAACCTCAACCCCATCGACGCCCTCAGGTGAGATCGTTATGCGACCCAGGCCGTTCCGCGGATTCCGGATTGCCATAAAGTCTCTGACAAGCCACCCTTTGAGAGTGGCTCTCGCAGTGCTGGCGATCATGATTGGAGTGGCTTCGGTCATCGTAATGGTAGGAATCGGCAGAGGAGCTGAAGACGAAGTTCGCAGAAAAATCGAAGGCATGGGCACAAATCTGATTGTGGTCAGCGCGGGGCAATCAAGATCGGTGAAGGGACAGGTGGGGCAACTCGGAATTATGACCACGTTGACCCTTAAGGATGCCTCGGCGATTGCCGAGGAATGTCCATCAGTGAAACGCGTAGCCCCGGCTTATTCCAAGAAACTGTCGGTCAAGTTCGAGAATGTGAGCTACAGCACCAGAATAGTGGGCACTATGCCGCTGGTTCAGGCGGTCAGAAATATATCCGTCGAATCCGGTGCGTTCTTCGATGAGGATGAAAACAGGCTCATGGCTCCGGTGGCGATTGTGGGGCCTACCGTGGTGCAGACCCTTTTTTCGGGCAGAAATCCGGTGGGTGAATCAATCAGGATCGGAAAGGTCCTGTTCAAAGTGATCGGAGTGACCGTCCCCAAAGGCGCAGTTTCGGGCGAAGACGAAGACGACCAGATTCTCGTGCCGTTGAGGACGGCCATGAACAAACTCATGAACGTCACCTATTTGAGCAACATATTCGTCGAGGCCGCGGGATTCGATAGCATTCACAAAGCAGAGGCTGAAATCCGGTCACTCCTGAGAGATCGCCACCGATTGCGGGCGAGCACGGTGGATGACTTCACCATTCAGAATCAAGCTGATGTAATAGAGGCCCAAAGCTCGGTGGCAAGGACTTTCAGCCTTCTGGTTGCGAGCATTGCAGTGATTTCCTTGATTATCGGAGGCGTCGGGATACTGGGAGTCATGCTGCTTTCCATCAGGGAACGAGTGAGCGAGATTGGGATTCGTCGCGCTGTAGGTGCGAAACGAACGGACATACTGGTTCAATTTCTTGTTGAATCGTCATTTCTGGGAGTAGTGGGTGGATTTGCAGGTCTGATCGTGGGTATCGGAGGAGCGGCCGGAGTCAGACAATTCTCCGGAATGCCCGTTACATTGGCTCCTGATTACATCGTGCTGTCGCTGGTTTTCTCTGTCGTCACCGGGCTCATCTTTGGCATTTACCCGTCATGGAAGGCCGCTAGGCTGGATCCCATCGAAGCCTTAAACACTAAGGCCTAGCAGCCCCTGGTTGCTCCTCGCTGCTCTTGGCATTGCATCCCACGTGCACCCGTCCAACAGCCTGCCTGCCTTCTTCTTGTTTGTTCCTCCCCACTGCTTGAAAAAGAAAGGAACAGAGGCCCTAGAGCATTGTTCCCTGATCTCACGGACCCAGGGGGCCTTGATGGGTCTGGCTTTTGGTCCTGATTCCCCGCCAACGATAACCCAATCAATGTCGCGTAGGTCAAGGCCGGGGAGGGGGCCGAGCAACGGCTCCAAAGACAAAAACTTGGTCTTTGCATCCGTTCGCCTTAGATGCTCGATCCGGAAAGAGTACGCCGCATTTTCAACAGTAACTCCCATCCAGACGTTTTCAGGCCATGGCAACCGCGGGCTCAGCTCCATGACACGTTCGGAGCGCTTGGTAAGGATCTGGAAGGTGTGCCAATGAGCCTGCCGCATGATGTTGAAAACCTTTACAATGAATTCGACAGGTACATCTTCGTGGAAAAGATCACTCATAGAGTTGACAAACACTGTCTGTGGCCTTCTCCACTGAAGAGGCGCGGCAAGAACATGGTCGTGGAGTGTGAGTGCGAATCCATTCGAGTAGTTAGGTTGCCCCATGGCCTTCAGACGACGCGCCATGCGTTCCGCGTAGCAGTGGCGGCACCCTTCGCTGAGTTTAGTGCACCCGGTAATGGGATTCCAAGTCGATTCGGTCCACTCGATGGCCGAGTTTGCTGCCATATTTCAATTGCCTAGGATGTATTGCGCTATTTTAACTGCGGTTTTACCCCCTTTTGGGTTACCAGCGGCGAAGAACAGGGCGTAAAGAGGGTTGTTTTTCGAGTTGTAAAGCGGCAACGGATTTTGCGCAACGTGATAAAAGATGGTTTTCAACCGATTAACGTAGTAGGTCATGATTACGGCAAAATCAGCCGTTTTCTGCATTTTCGTTGCTGCACTAAACAGTGGGGTTTGCTAGTCTGCCTCATAAAAAGTGTCGTACCAATCTCTGCGTCCGAAGATTTCATCCAGTTTGCTCTTCCATTTCTCGTCAATTTGGCCGTCTTTAGTAAGCATCCGATTAACCGCTACGCCGAGCGGGAAAAGAATCCACAAATCAATAGCTTGAGTTTTTGCGATGGCTTCAAGGGTAGGCCAGGCGACCTGCATTCCGAATGGATCAAGAAATAATACCGCGCGGTGCAGTCGCCAATCTCTTTCGCACAAGTGCTGAATTACAGTATTTGCATCGCCACGAATGAACATGATGTGTTTCGCTTTTTCTGGGAACTCTCTGGAGAGGCTATTTTGAAGTTCCGCGAGTTTTCCCTTCGTCTTCTCGATGAAGATATAGCTGTGAAAGGACGGAGTGCACTCCAATGCAATGCGAGCCGACCCCTGCAAAAAACTTTGCGGTTCAATATCGGCCAACTCAGACAATAAATTTGGCTGGATGCCGGTACCTTTTAATTCCCGATAGCCGGTTCCAGCAAACGCATCAATATAGGCATACCTGAACGGTTGCTTGCTGAGTATTGTCGTGTAGGCAGACAGATATTTCCGCAATCTATCGAGTTTCTCCGTAGTCCAGCTTCCGCCAAATTGTTGTTTACTTACCACTTAAACAACCCCGTAGCCGGGCTTCAGCTTATCACCGCGCGCGCTTTAGTCAATAATGTGCTACTGTCTCGCCATTTTGTGCTATTTCAAACTGGCCCACTACCCGACTGGGAAGTCTCGGTAGGCCAGGAGCCACGGCGTGAAGGCTGCGAAGCGACGGGAATGTCCTATTTGGACGCCTTCTGGCTCAGGCTACCGATCTGATTACCACGCGTGTGGCCGTCAACAAACTCTAACTTTGAGGAAGCTGGGGTGCCACGGACCTGGGCTCCGCCAGGTCCGTGCTTCTTGCTAATTCGGACAAAAGGTTCCGGCGTTTCCCCTACTCCGCCTGCTTTCTCAAGAAGGTGGGGATGTCGAGATCTTCCTCGGTCTCTGTTTCGTAGTCATCGACCACGCCTAGGTGGCGGCTGTTCTTTTCCCTCTGGCTGCGCCGAATAAACGAAGGGACGCGGGAGTCTTGAGGTTCTGAAGGAATCACCGTGCGTGCAACCGGCTTATCGGACCTGGGCTTCTCATCCAGTTGAACGAGAATGGGACGGCCGACGGTCGATTGTTCGCCTCTGGTGTGAGGAAGGGATTCAGCGCGCCCGAAGCCGGTAGCAATCACCGTAACGTTCACCGCGTCGCCCATCTCTTCGTCAATTACCGCTCCGAAGATGATGTTGGCTTCGTCATGAGCCTCGTTTTGAATTACGGAGACAGCGTCGCTGATTTCCGACAGGCTCATGGAAGACGAACCGGTGATGTTGATCAGGACGCCTCTTGCTCCGGACATGGAAACGTCTTCCAGCAACGGGCTGTTGATCGCCATTCGGGTGGCTTCCTCGACGCGGCCTTCACCGATCGCGGAACCTGTCCCGAGCAGAGCCACACCCTTTTCTTGCATGATGGTTTTCACATCAGCGAAATCGAGGTTTATCAGTCCGTTGACCGTGACCAGGTCGGAGATGCCTCGCACGCCCTGGAGAAGAACATCATCCGCTTTGCGGAAGGCGTCGAGAAAAGAGATATCCTTTTTCAATGAGAGCAGGCGCTGATTGGGAATGATTATGAGCGTGTCCACCTCGCGGCGGAGCATGTCGATACCTTCTTCGGCCTGGCGCATTCTCTTTTTGCCTTCAAAAAGAAAAGGCTTGGTGACCACGGCCACTGTAAGGCAACCGATCTCCTGCCGCGCGATTCGCGCCAGTATCGGGGCTGCGCCTGTGCCCGTGCCGCCGCCAAGGCCCGCGGTGATAAAGACCATGTCCGAGCCTTCCAGGGTGTCACGAAGGCTATCGTAGTCTTCGTTCGCTGCCAAACGCCCGACCTCGGGGTCGGCTCCGGCTCCCAGACCTCTGGTATGCTGGCGGCCCAACTGAATTTTGGTCTCTGCCAGGTTGTGCTGAAGAGACTGAGCATCGGTGTTTGCAGCGATGAATTCAACTCCGCTGAGACCGGCCCTTATCATGTTGTTTACGGCGTTGCCACCGCCGCCTCCCACGCCAATAACCCTTATTAAAGCGTTGCGATCGGAATCCATTTCAAAGTCCAGCATAGCCGGTACCTCCTGGAATCAAAATCTCATACCATTTCGCGTTCAAAGACTTAACGTAGGCGAGGAAGAAAGCGTTGCCAGCTCTCAAAATCCCCCCTGACCCCCCTTTAAGAAAGGGGGGGACGTCCACTCCACTACCCCCCTTTGCTAAAGGGGGGGCAGGGGGGATTTTATAGGGCAGCGCTCCATGCTCGTGACCCTTGACGTCAACTCCATGACCGCACATCGGTATCAGCCCCTCCAAACCTAGTTGACAACCTTCTCTCGAATTCCCAAGACTCCACCGATGGAGCCCAAATCAGAAAGCTTCAGCAAACCACTGCTTCATCCGTCCGACCACTCGGTTCAAAGCATTACCGGGATAATAGGACACTCCGAGGTCCACGCTCTTGTTCCGAGCGCCCCATAGCACCAGACCAACTCCGGTCGCATAGACCGGGGAATTGACCACGTCCACCAGGCCGCTTATTGCGATGGGGTAACCGAGCCTGACGGGCATGTCGAAGATCTGTTCAGCTAGTTCGCAGACCCCGTCGATGGCTACGGACCCGCCCGTGAGCACCATGCCGGACGCCACTGATTGCAGCAGATTGTGCCTCTCCAGTTCCCTGCGGACGAGTCCGAAGATCTCTTCCAGCCGTGGTTCGGTTATGTCCGCAAGCACGGACCGGGAGAGTATGCGCGGCTGGCGGCCTCCCACACCCGGAACGGTGACCGTTTCATCCTTGTCGACCATAGATCCCAGGGCACAGCCGTATCGTTTTTTAATCCTCTCTGCTTCGATCATGGGAGTCCTGAGGCCGACCGCTATGTCGTTGGTCAACTGCTCTCCGCCCACGGATATGACGGATGTGTGCTGTATTGCGCCTTCACCAAAGATCGCAATGTCCGTGGTTCCGCCTCCGACGTCAACCAGGGCGACGCCCAACTCTTTCTCGTCAGGGGACAGGACCGCCTCCGATGCGGCCATTTGCTGCAGGACCATATCCTGGACCTTCAGCCCGCTTCTGTGGGCGCAGCGAACAATGTTCTGAGCCGCGGAGACCGCACCGGTGATAATGTGAACTTTTGCTTCCAGGCGCACACCTGCCATACCAATGGGCTCTTTGATGCCTTCCTGGTCGTCCACCATGAATTCCTGGGGCAAGATGTGTATCACCTCGCGATCCAGCGGAATAGCAACCGCGCGCGCCGCGTCAATCACGCGGGCCACATCCACTTCGGTCACTTCTCGATTCTTGATCGCTATGACGCCGTGGGAATTGATCCCTTTGATATGGCCCCCTGAAATGCCCGCATAGACGCTATCCACCTGACAGCCGGCCATTAGTTCGGCATCTTCCACAGCCTTCCTGATGCTGGAAACCGTGTGGTCGATATTGACAACGACCCCCCGTCGCAAGCCTCTCGAAGGCGCACTTCCAACCCCTATGATGTCCACCATACCTTCAGCGTTGACTTCGCCGATTATGGCGCACACCTTTGTGGTCCCTACATCAAGACCCGCGACAATGCTCTCGCTTCGTGTCATATTTCTACCCCTGGAGGCGCGCTTTATCCCACCGGACCACAGCACGATCCTCGAAGTCGAGATTGATGATCCGCGCGCTTGTCCATTCCCCTCTTTGAGACAAGAACTTCTTCAGGCGCCCGTATCGTTGTATTTTTCCTTCAAGATCCTTTTTGCCCAGGACAACCAGGCGGCCGTCTCTAGTGCACAAGCTCAAACCTTCGTCGAGATCCAATCGGATTTCCGCTACGGCGTTTGGGTTCATCTCTGAGCCGGTACGTTCCATGAGTTCCAGAAGGTTCAGGCCGGTTCTAATCATTTCCCGGATTTCCGATCCGTTTGATTGAAGCTCCTCGGGCTTCACCCCCGTGAAAAGAGGGAGGTCCACCCGGTCGCCCGGAAGGAGCCGCGTAAAGAATTCGGCTTGCTGGTCCACGTAATGAAGCTTGTCCGCGGCCAATATCGCCCGCGGTGTCCGCTCTTCGACTTCAATGATCAGCTGGCCCGGAAATCGCCGGTATACCGCCGCGGAACCGATCCACGGATGTCTCTTCAGGTTTGTTGTAATGGCCCTGAGATCCACGGTCAGCAGGTTGGTTCCCTGCTCCACCTCAGCGGCCTCGACAATCTCGGAACGTGACAGATGGCGGTTTCCGATCACATCCACGTGGTGCAGATTGAGGTAGGGCAGGTGGAGAAAGAACAAATAACCCAGCGCCAGTGCAAGACCGGAATCAATTATCAAAACGGTCAGGAGAGCGTAACGGAGTATCACCCGATTCCTCTTGCGATTCTCCGAGCGCTTCGCAGGGGGAGCCGGCGGTTCCTCTCTGGTAAGTATCAGGCGCGGTTTCCTCTTAAGCATCTGCGGTCTCTCCTATAACGCAGATTTCCATTTCCAACTCAATGCGTTCCTCCTGCCAAACCCTTTCTCGGATTTTTTCGACGAGTGCCATGACATCAATCGACTTTGCTTGTCCCCGATTAATAATGAAATTCGCGTGACGCTGTGAAACTTGAGCATCTCCAATTGTGGTGCCTTTGAAGCCGAGCCGATCTATTATTGCGCCCGCGGGATTGTCCGGCGCAGGATTCTTGAAAACACACCCCGCACTATGGAGCCCCCTTGGCTGTGTGGTGCGGCGCAGGGTTTTTGCCTTAGCCAATTTCTCTTCGATCGAAGCTGGATCGTCACCATTGAGCTTCAGAGTTCCGCTCAGTACTACAGATCCTTGGGGTAGGTCCAACGTGCGATAGCTGTGACGGATCTCCTCCTTTTCCAGAGAGATCCGTTCTCCCGCCTGGGTCAACAAGTCAACTCCAGCCAAGATTTCTCCAATGCAGACACCGCCGGCTCCTGCGTTGGTAGCAACGGCCCCTCCAAAAGAACCGGGAATCCCCCAGAGAGCTTCCATGCCAGTCCAACCCAGCTTGCGCGCCTTGACGATGACCTTCTGGAGCGCGGCTCCTGCTGCAACAGTTATGCGGCCTTGTCCCGAGCCGTTTGTTCTGAAGTCCCATTTTCGCAGGCCCGTCATTCGTACAACGACTCCTCGGAAACCGGCATCCTGGAAGAGCACATTGGTACCTGCTCCGAGAAAGAACCGGGGAATCTTGCTGTGTTTCAGGTAATTGACGAGATCGGCCAGTTGTTCAGCGTTTGCAGGTACAGCCACCAGGTCCGCAGGTCCTCCGATCCTGAAAGAGGTAAGCCATCGCAAGGGGAAGTTCGCTAGGGCGCCCCCCTGCAAGAGATCGCGGATCTCCTTAATGTGGCTCTTGGTCAGTGTCACGCTGTACCGTGCTCCTTTTTTCTCAACGCTTCGAGTATCTCGGGGCCCAACTTGGTCACGTCTCCCGCTCCGAGGGTTATGATCATGTCTCCGGGACCCAGCTCAGAGACAATTTGCTCGGCAATGGTTTTCCTGTCGGGCGTGAACCGAACCGTTTTATGCCCGCGACTCCGTATCCCTTCCGACAAGGCTTTGCCGGTAACGCCTTCGATAGGCTGTTCACTCGCAGGATAAATTTCCATCACGTACAGTAGGTCCGCGTCGAGGAAAGCCGTCAGGAACTCTTCGAACAGGGCCTTGGTCCTCGTGTAGCGGTGCGGCTGAAAAAGGACCGCTATGCGCCGGGGCGCCATCTGTTTGGCTGCTTGCAGCACTGCACGGATCTCCGCAGGGTGATGGCCGTAGTCGTCTATAACGCTGACGCCGGCGGCTTTTCCCCTGAGAGTGAACCGCCTTTGTACTCCGGGGAAGGCATCCAGAGCCTCTTTGGTCTTTTCAAAAGGCACTTCAAAGATGTCCGCTACTGCCACCGCGGCCAGTGCATTGACCACATTGTGGGCTCCCGGCATTGGCAGGCAGATTTCGCCGAGGAGTCGGTCTTCTTTGTAAACCGTGAAGCGGGAAATCCCGCCTTCAAGGCAAGGGGGGCGTCCGCGAATGACCGCCTGAGAGGAAAGCCCGTAGGTAACGAAACGCTTCTCGATCAACGGAATAATCTTTTGCACCTCGGGATTGTCCAGGCACACGACCGCGTGTCCGTAAAAAGGAATTCGGTTGATAAACTCCAGAAAGGCCACCCGAATTTCCTCCATGGACGAATAGCAGTCGAGATGCTCCATATCCATGTTCGTGATCAGGGCTATGGTCGGGTACAGCTTAAGAAAAGACCGATCCGATTCATCCGCCTCAGCCACCAAAAGGTCACTCTGTCCAAGTCTCGCCCCGCCACCGAGATGGTCGAGCTTTCCGCCAATGACCACGGTGGGGTCCAGGCCCGCTGCCAACAGGACGGACGCTACCATGGATGTGGTCGTAGTCTTACCGTGCATGCCTGCTACGGCAACGGAGGTCTGCATTCGCATCAGTTCCGCCAGCATCTCTGCCCTGGGAATGACCGGTATTCGTCGGTCACGGGCTTCCAGGATCTCGGGATTGTCCGCCGAGACGGCCGATGAAAAGACGACAACATCGGCCTTGTCCAGATGTTCGCTGCCGTGGCCGATCCAAACGCGCGCACCGAGTTCTTCAAGCCTGCGGGTAGTTCCGGAGCTTCGCACGTCGGATCCGCTGACCTGGAAACCCAGGCTCAGAAGTATCTCCGCGATGCCGCTCATACCTACGCCGCCGATTCCGACGAAGTGGACATCTTTCACCCTTTTGAAAAGGGTCCCTATCACAGCCTGCCCCTTTCAGCCTTCAGGATTTCGAGGGCTATGGTTCTGGCCGCGTCGGGCCGTCCGAACTTGCGTGAATTCTCGGCCATGCCGCTCAGTAGGCCGGGATTTTCAGCCATTGCCCGGATCTCCTTCACCAGGGAGCCGTTGCTGAGTTCCTGATCGCTTATGACTCGCACAGCGCCACCGGATTCGAGCACGCGGGCGTTCCGTGTCTGGTGGTCTCTTATGGCGTACGGGTAGGGAATCACGATTGCCGGTTTGCCGATGGCTGTAAGCTCCGCGAGAGTGCTCGCGCCGCTGCGGCTGACCACCATATCGGCCCAGTCGTAGGCTGGTCCCATCTCATGGATGAATTCCCGAACGTCGGCCTCGATGCCCGCGGCATCATAAGCCGCCCTTATGTCTTCGGTCGCGCCTTCCCCGGTCTGGTGCAGGACACTGATCCGATCGGCCAAGGGGGCCAGAAGATCGAGGTTTCCCGCGATGGCCAGGTTAAGGCTTCGAGCGCCTCTGGAGCCGCCGAAGACAAGGATGTTGAATCTTTCGTGCTCACTGTCCGATCCTGATCCCGGGAGCAAATCCTCCCTGATCGGATTGCCCGCGAGAATCGTTTTCTCCGGTGAAGAGGGCGGATCGGTTTGTTCCCAGGAGATGAAAATCTTGTCCACAAACCGCGAGAGTATGCGGTTGGTTGTGCCCATCACGGAATTCTGTTCCTGTATCGCGTTGGGTATCCTCATAAGTACGGCCGCGGCAACGATAGGACCGGAAGCGTATCCACCCACGCCGATTACAAAGCCGGGCTTGAAATCACGGATGACGGCAACGGACTGAATCATCGCGACAGGAAGCTCGAGCAGGCCGCGGAGGTTGTTGATCAGCCCTGTCTTTCTCATCCCTCTTGCGGTTATGTATCGAATTTCGTATTCCGTGCGGGGAATAATCTTCTTCTCGATGCCGTGACGCGTGCCCACGAAGAGGATTTTCGCGTCCGGAGCTTCGTCCCTGACCGCTTTCGCTATAGCCAGTGCGGGAAATAAGTGGCCGCCGGTTCCTCCACCTGCAATGAGAAGTCTCATGACCCCACCTCCCGCGAGGCGCCTTGAGAAGCCCTGGTTATAGCCATCAAGATCCCGAGCCCGGCCAAATTCATAATCATTGACGTGCCCCCCAGGGAGACGAACGGGAGCGGAAGGCCTTTGGTTGGCAGAAGCCCCATAGCGACGGCCATATTGACCATAGCCTGCAAACCAATGAGACACGTGATTCCAAAAGCGAGGAACTTGTGGAACTTGTCGGTGCTTCTTATTGCAGCCACAAGCCCACGACAGATCAGGACATAAAATAAAATGACGAGCAGCAATACTCCGAGCAGGCCCAATTCTTCTCCGACAACGGCAAAGACAAAATCACTGTGCGGTTGAGGCAGGTAGAATAGCTTTTGAATGCCTTTTCCTATCCCGGCCCCCCAAAATCCCCCGCATCCGAAAGCCACCAGGCTCTGTATTATCTGGAAACCTGAATTCAAAGGATCGGCCCAGGGGTCGAGAAAGGACATGATCCGCAGCTTCCGGTAGGGCGCGTTTACGGCGAAGTAATATACGAACGGCAGGCAAAGAATGAGGCTCCCGAGCAAATGCTGAAGCCGCACTCCGGCCACGAAAAGCATGAGAAAGCCTACGCCGGTGATGATGACAGCGTTTCCGAAATCAGGCTGGTACAGAATCAAGGAAACCACCACACCCATGATCAGCACGTGCGGGACAAATCCAACGGCAAAGTCTCTTATGCTGTCACCCTTTTTCGCCAGAGACTTGGCCAGAAAAATTATCAGCGCATATTTGACGAACTCCGACGGCTGAAAATAAAAGCCTAGCGGCAGACGGATCCACCTGCTGGACCCTCCCATTTCCACACCCACTCCGGGGACGAAGACCAGCGCCAGAAGCACAACGCCCACTCCCAGAAGCAGAGCGCCCGTGCGCTTCCAGAAAGAAGGGTCGATCAGTGAAAATAGATACATAGCAGCCAAGCCGATGGCCATGGCCAGGCCCTGCTTCTTGGTGTAGTAAAACTCATCACCGAATTTCCCTGAAGCAATTATGTAGCTCGCGGAAGTCACCATCACGATCCCGGCTGCGAGGATTACAAGGACCACAGCCAACAGAACTGGATCAGGTCCAAAAATCCTCCCTGCCGAAGAATCGCCTGGTGTCTTATGCGCCTGTGCGGCTTCAGTCATTGAATTTCCTGCTGTCTGCCCGTTCTAGCCTCGGTTTGCTGCCCGCTGCAAGCGCCCCTGGAGGACCGTCGCCCGGGATTGGTCTAGCGTCGATTTCGAACGTCGAGAATATATTTCAGCCCCGGGAAAGCGTCCCGGCAGTTTGGCTGCGCCACTTGAGCCTTCGCGGGAACCCATCGCGTCGTGGCAAGAAAAGGGACCGCTCCCCGCTCTACTCGCGGCAGGTGCATGGTACGCCGTGCGTCTACGATCAGAGTCGCGTCCTGAAGGATTGCAGCGAACAGCCGATTGAGGCTTGTCGACCGCTAGGTTTTTAGGTTGATTTCCGCCTGAGGCCATCACATTGTCCCTTTATCGAAGTTTCAAGGTGCTCACCGCCATGAGAGCGAAAAAGATGGAGATGATCCAGAACCTCACAATCACTTTGGGCTCGGGCCATCCCTTCAGCTCGAAGTGATGGTGTATGGGAGCCATGTTAAAAATCCGCTTCCCTGTGGTCTTAAAAGAGGCCACCTGTAGAATTACTGAAACAGCTTCGATCACGAAGACACCGCCGGCGATGGCCAGCAAAATCTCGTTCTTGGTGACCACGGCCACAGCGCCCAATAGACCTCCGAGCGATAAGGAACCCACATCTCCCATAAAGACTTCCGCAGGATAGGTGTTGTACCAGAGGAATCCCATTCCTGCGCCGAGCATCGCGCCGCACACCACGGCAAGCTCCCCGGCACCCGCCACGTACGTTACCTGAAGGTACTCAGCCAGCTTGAGGTGACCTGCTACATAGGCGAAGAGCAGATAAGTGGCCCCGCAAATCATGACAGGTCCTATGGCAAGCCCGTCCAAACCGTCGGTCAGATTGACCGCGTTGGACGCGCCCGCTATAACCAGCGCGGCAAATGGTATGTACCAGATGCCTAGATCGGGATGAACGTTTTTGAAAAAAGGCACAGCCAGCGTGGTCTTGAACACCGGGTCCATCCAGAGCACCAACCCGACCAATGCTCCTATGAGAAGCTGAAGCCCCAGCTTGCGCTTGCCGCTCAACCCTCTGTGGCTGCGACGAGTAATTTTCAGGTAATCATCGAGAAATCCGATCGCGCCGTAAGACAGTGTGACAGCCATCACAATCCAGAAATAAATGTTGTCCAGACGCGTCCACAAAAGACATGAGAAAGTGAAGGCAAACAGGATCAGTATGCCGCCCATTGTGGGGGTGCCGCTTTTCTCAAGATGAGTCTGCGGGCCGTCATCTCTTATCATCTGTCCGATCTGGAATGCCTTCAAATAATCAACCAGAGGCCGTCCGAGCAGGAAGCTGATCATAAGCGCTGTCAATGTTGCCATGACCGTCCTGAAGGAGATGTATTTGAAAACATTAAACAGGATCAGACTCGAGCCCAACGGATATAGCAGGTGATAGAGCATCGATCAGTTCTCCTCCAATATCCGGTCGGCAATCAGTTCCATTTTCATAACCCGCGACCCCTTCACCAAAATCGTCCTGAATCTCTTGATATCATCACATATTGTGTCCCAGGCGGCTTGCCTGTCAGGGACCGGCGTGACGGACCTCTCGTCTCCTCCACCCGCAATAAAGCCTCGCGAGAAGGATCGTCCATGACGGCCCACAAATATCAGCCGGCTTATGCCCAATCCCGCAGCCTCGCGGCCCACCGACCGGTGAAGCTCCTCAGCCTGCTCGCCCAGTTCGGCCATGTCGCCCAGGATGGCCAGTGTCGCGGCGCCTGGAGATTTCTGCGCCAGCACTTCCAAGGCCGCCTTCACCGATTGCGGATTCGCATTGTAGCAGTCACGAATCAGCGTCCTATCGCCGGCAAGGGGCAGTATCTCCATCCGCCACTCGGGAGGGGCCAGTTCACTCAAACCCTCTGCGACATCCGCGAGGCTCATTCCGACGGCTGTGGCCGCGGCTGCCGCCGCGAGAGCGTCGGCCACGCTGTGGCGTCCCGGTATCTTGAGCCTTATGGCCTGCTTCCCTGCCGGAGCGATCATTTCGAAGAGGGTTTCATTGCCCAGTTCTATGCTCGCAGCGTGGAAATCACCTTTTTCCACGCCGAATGTGACGATCCGGCCGGAAAAGTCGCTCAAGAGCGGGGCGAGGTACGGGTCGTCAGCGGGCAGGACCGCCAGGCCCCCGGATCGCAGGCCCTTAACCAGTTTGAATTTTTCACGCGCGACGTTTTCGATGGAACCCAAACCTTCCAAGTGAACCGGGCCCACTGTGGTTATTACCGCGACATCCGGGGCCGCGGCTCGCGCCAGGTGATCCATTTCCCCGGGTTGGTTTATCCCGGCTTCGACCACCGCAACCGTGTGCTCGGGTCCCAGGCTGAGCACAGTCATCGGTAGTCCTATCATGTTGTTGAAGTTGGCTTGGGAGACCAAGGGATGGTGCGACCGTCCGAGGACGGCCGCTATCATCTCCTTGACGGTGGTTTTGCCCGAAGATCCTGTGACCGCGATCAGGGGGGTAGGATGCGATATACGGTGGGCTGATGCAAGGTCAGACAAAGCTAGGAGGGTATCCTGAACCTGGATCAGGATATAATTGGAAAGGTTCTGGGAGATTTCCCTGGTGATATCGCGGTCGATCAGGGCGCCTCGGGCTCCGGCTTCCAGGGCCGGAAACAGAAAATCGTGGCCGTCAAAGCTCGTACCCCTGAGGGGTAAGAACAGATCATTCTCTCTAATGTCTCTCGAATCGGTGGAGATGCCGTCGAAAGACGCGTCAGGTCTGCCGTGAAGCAGGATGCCTTTGCATACACGAGCAATATCGCCCGCCTGATATGGTCCGCTTTGGGCTCTCATAAGCCCCTCCTCGCCGGACCCGGTTGGAGGCTTTCTCTTGTATTGCTCTCACTCGTTCCTTGAACGTGCGCGGCTGCGGTTGCAGCACGTTTCTGAAGCTCTTCCCTTACCACTTCCCTGTCATCGAAAGGATAGCGCACTCCATTGATCTCCTGGTACGTTTCGTGGCCTTTGCCGGCCACCAGGAGGATGTCGCCGGTTTCAAGGTGTTTCACGGCCCACGCAATGGCCTCCCGTCTATCCGGTATGACCTGATAGCATCGAGGTTCGAGCGGCCGGCCATTGAGGTGTTCGACGCAAGGTTTGAGTCCGTAATCCCGGACTCCCGCCACCACCTGAGCTATGATCTCCAGGGGTTCCTCGGTGCGGGGATTGTCAGAGGTAACTACCACGAAATCGCTTCCTGCGGCCGCTTCCGTCCCCATTATCGGGCGCTTGGTTTTGTCTCTGTCGCCGCCGCATCCCATTACCGTGATGATTCGCTCGCTGCGAATTCCCTGAAGCGCCTGTAGCACGTTTTTCAGGGCATCCGGGGTATGAGCGTAATCCACGAAGATCCCGGCCCCAGGGCACGGAACACGTTCCAGTCTGCCCGGAACCACGTCAACGGTCTCAATTCCGCGCTGAATAGCCTTTTCGGGGATTTCCAGTCGCTCGGCCACAGCTATGGCCGCCATTATGTTCAAGAGGTTGAAAGAACCGGCCAGCCGAGAGGTGATTGGCAGCAGTCCGCGGGCAGTCCGCACTGTCCCGCGGATGCCGTCCGCTGTGAAATTAATCTCCTCGGGACATACCGCACACTCGCGCGAAGATCCGAAACCGATTACTGAAACGCCTTCTATTTCCCCGGCTAAACGGGCTCCAAAAGGATCGTCGAGGTTTACGATCGCTGTGGGATTCCGTTTCCCCGAACCCGGAAGCAGCCTGTTAAACAGGATGCGTTTGGCAAGATAGTAGTCCTCGATGTTGCCGTGATAGTCGAGGTGGTCCTGGCTTAAGTTGGTGAAGACCGCCACATCGAAATGACATCCGTCCAGCCTGCCAAGATGAAGCCCATGGGACGACGCCTCGATCACAGCGTGCGTCACCCCGGCTTCGGCCATGTCCCGAAACATGGCCTGAAGGTCCGATGCCTCTGGAGTGGTACGAGCGGCTGTGTGCTCGCTTCCGCCCCATCTGTACGTTATGGTCCCGACAACACCCGGGCATCCTCCGGCCGCCTCGATCATGGCCTCCAACAGAAAAGTGACGGTCGTCTTTCCGTTTGTCCCTGTTATTCCGACGAGTGCCATTTTCGTCGTGGGCTCGCCATAGACCATCGCTGCGATCGGGCCAAGGACCTTTCTGGTGTCTGATACCTTTATCCAGGCAATTTCCTGAAATTCCTGTGGGCGGGGAGTGTGAGCCACAACCGCCACAGCGCCCGCGCGTACGGCCGAACCGATAAACTCGTGCCCGTCACTGCTCTCGCCGGGCACCGCTACAAACATCCAGCCGGGAAGTATTTTTCGGCTGTCGTGGGTAACTCCTGAGACGAGCGCAGACGAGCTTCCATCCAGTGACGGGTTTTCCAGGACCCCAAGAATATCTTTTACTTCTACGCTCACGATGCTTGACCCTCGAAGGAGACCGTCAACGGCGCCCCTTCTTTCAGAACTTGTCCCGGCCTGGGCTGTTGGCGGACAGCGCGGCCCGTTCCCTCAAATGTGGCGTCACACTTCATCTGGCCGCAGGCCTCCACGACCTGCCACATCTCCAATCCCTTAAGATCGGGCACGATCCATTCGCCGGGGTGGGTCCCCTTTCGGACAGGAACGGTCCGGTAGTTAACCTGACCATATTTTCGCGGACCCAAACTCGAAGCGGCTAGTATGGCTTCGGGCAGGCTGGGTTTGCTTCCGCACAAGGCCACGATTCCTTCACCGATGCTCCGGAAGACCGGAACCGCGATTTTGCCGCCGGTTCTATTCTTGCCCGCGGGTTCGTCGATCATCACAAAGATGACGACCCGTGGCTTTGTGCTCATAAGCGCGCCCACAAAGGACGCAACATATTTGTCATTGGAGTACCCGCCGGCCCCATCGGCCTTCTGCGCAGTCCCTGTCTTTCCCACCACGTCAGCCCCTTGTATGGCTGCGCCCTTGCCGGTACCCTTCTGTACCGCCTGGCGCAGTATTTCTACCACACTTTGGGATGTTGGCTCCTTGACGACGCGGCGGACCAGTGTCGGAGGGTTTTCCCTTACGGTTTCTCCAATGGCGTTGGTAATCCGTTGCATCAATCGCGGCCTGTACAGAAGGCCACCATTTATGGCCGCGGCGAACGCGGAGGTCAGTTGCACCGGGGTCACGGCTATTCCTTGGCCGAAAGCAAGGTTGGCTTTGGTCAACACGGACCAGCGGCCCGGAATCGGAAGAGAGCCCGGCCGCTCGCCCGGAAGATCGATTTCGGTCGGAGAGGCGAACCCGAAGCCTTGTAACACTCCGTAGAATTCGCCCTTCTTGAGTTTCTCCGAAATCTTCACCGCTCCTATATTGCTCGAATGAATTATAACCTCTTCGAAGGAAAGCGTCTTGTGTGGAACGATGTCATGTATTTCCGAGCCGTTATATTTGAACACTCCGTTCATACAGTTGAATTTCTCGTTGGGGGTGATTCTTGCCAGGTCAATGGCCGAGGCAGCGAGAAAGACTTTGAATGTGGAGCCGGGTTCAAACGTGTCGGCAACGGCACGGTTCCTTCGAATGTCCGCCGAAGCTTTCTGAAACACGTTGAGATTGTAGGACGGACGAACGGCCAGGGCGAGAATCGCTCCGGAGTCCGCGTCCATAACGATCGCTGTGCCACTCTTCGCATGTTCCTTGAGGACGGCTTCTTCCAGCGCTCTCTCGGTAAGGTGCTGAATATTCGAGTCCAGGGTCAGATGGAGATCCCGTCTTTTGGGATCTCGCCCCAGCGTTGAAAACATTACGGGTCTTCCGAGCGCGTCCCGCTGAGCTGTAACGGGAATGGGATCGGCCTTAAGGTCTTGGTCGTAATACAGCTCGATGCCTTCCAGGCCGATGGAATCCATTCCGGCAAAACCAATGGTGTGCGCGGCGAAGCTTTTCAGCGGGTAAAAGCGCTGGTATTCCGTGACTGTCATTATGTCGGCAAAATCGGCCTTTTTCACTTTTTCCGTCACCAGAGGCGAAACCCGTCGGCGTATCCACACAAAGGTCTTATCTTCATCCATCTTCTGGAGGACTTCCTTTTCGTCCATCTCCAAGATCTCGGCCAGCTTCCTGGCCGTTTCTTTCTTGTCAGGGATCTTCCGCGGTCTGGCGTAAATGGAATCCACTTCCAGGCTCGCTGCAATCTGCTCGCCGGTTCTGTCAAAGATCATGCCTCGTCGAGCTTCGAGATGGATCACGCGCGTCCTTTGTTTTTCGGCTATCTTTTTTAGCCTTTCCGAATCGGCCACCTGCAACCTGTATGCGCGGACCATGAGCAACACCGTGCCTGCCGCGAACAGGATCGCGACAAGGGCGATTCGAACCGACACCCAATTTATCGGCTTTTCGCTACGGTACATGGACCACTCTATCCATGGGCGGAGAAACCAGGCCCTGTTTGGCCGCTTTCTTCTCGAGTTCGCCCGGAGATTGAAGGGAAGAGATTTCCAGTGTCAGCTCCCTGGTCCGTTTCTTAAGGTCACGGTTCTTCTCCTCCAAACTGGAAATCTCGTATCCTATCTGGACGAGCTGCATTCGGTGCCAGACATAAAACATTCCTATGACCAGCACCGCCGCGGCGATTATGATTGCCATCAGGTGACTCGCGCGCACAATTTCCGAATTGAGAACAGTCATTCGAAGAAACTGCGGCGCTAAACGCACCTGTCGCATAGTCATCTTGCCGACACTTACCAACTCGTTTTATTCCTTGTGCGACGTTCTTCTCTTGTCTGGCGATCGCCCGAGCGCTCCAGGACCCGCATGCGCGCGGAACGAGACCGCGGGTTCCTTCTTTGCTCTTCTTCGGAAGGCCGCACCGGCCGAGGCGTCACCACGGTCCACATTTGTGATTCCCTTTTCCTTTCCCTGAAAGAGAGCTTCACCAGACGGTCTTCCAAAGAGTGATACGAGACAACACAGAAACGGCCTCCCGGCTTCAGCAGGGACGGAATCTCTTCCAGCGCGGCGGTCAGATTCTCCAACTCCTTGTTGACGGCAATCCTGAGCGCCTGAAAGGTTCGGGTCGCGGGGTGAATCCGTCCCCTGCGGCCCCCGACGATTCTAGCCACCACCGCGGCCAAGTCCGAGGTGGTGAGCAATTGTCCGCGGTCCCGCGCTTGAATGATGCCGCGGGCTAGTTTTTTGCAATACCTCTCTTCTCCATATGTTGCAAGTATTTCCTCAAGTTCTTTGATAGAAATTGTTTGCAAGTATTCCAGAGCCGTCGGCCCGGAGTCGGTGTCAAACCTCATGTCCAAAGGGCTGGTACGCTGAAAGCTGAAGCCTCTCTCAGCATCTTCCAACTGGTCCAGAGAGAGCCCCAGGTCCAACACGGCCGCGTCCACGTCAGGCACACCGAGCGGCACCAAGACCTCTTTTGCTCTGTGGTACCCTGCGTGAATGGCCTTGAACCTCGGTCCGTATTCTTTCAGCCTGGCCGCGGCACGACGTACGGCCTCGGCGTCCAAGTCCAAGGCAATGACTCGGCCATCCGGTTCAGAGGCCTTAAGGATGGCCTCCGAGTACCCGCCCGCTCCTAGAGTTCCATCCAGATAGATCCCGCCTGGATGGGGCTGGATGGCCTGAAGCATCTCTTGGAGCAAAACGGGAACATGCAAACCTTTATCTCCAATGGATGGGACGCGGGTTGGCGCACCTTTGCACGGCTGCTCAAATTCCGTGTCCCACTGTTTTCCCGAGCGCATTGTCTGGATACCTGAAACATTCGAGCCTCTTCGGACCCGATCTTTTGTCAGGGAGGACTCGGTCTGTTTTTCGGACGGTCTTCGGGTTTATGCGCTCCTTTACGGCATTATCAAGAAATATTTATAAAATCAAGCCGACTAAGGTAAATCTATAATCCATAAGGTCACTTGTCAAGCTCTTTTTGCTTGATATTTTGGAAATTATAGTTTAACATTATTGGATTTTATTTCAACGCTACATGGATTACGGCTTCATCGCAGAGAGCGCAGAGAAGAGGTATGGCGCGCACGGCCGTGCGCGCCATACGCCGCTATCTCCTCGGCCTCTGCGTTGAGATGGTATCTGTAAATCCCCCGCGACAGCGAACGGTTGCGGCCGGTCCTTGTTTGGGCTTGACTAAGGCGCTCGCTGCGTATTACACTATGCCAAGCCGAAGTGGTGGAACTTGGTAGACACACCATCTTGAGGGGGTGGCGGGCGAAAGCTCGTGCCGGTTCGAGTCCGGCCTTCGGCACCATAAAGCACAGCAACGCCCGGCCTCAATGCCGGGTTTTTTTGTCCAAAAAGGTCGCGGAAGGGAACCTATCTGGGCTACGCGAATTACTTGCTTCCGGAATATGGGGGTATCATCATGTCGAAATTGCTAAGAATACTCAGTTGGAACGTTAACGGCATTCGCGCGGTGCAAAAGCGCGGTTTCATGGAATGGCTGGAGTCGGAATCACCGGACATCCTTTGCTTGCAGGAAACCAAGGCCTCCCAGGACCAACTCTCCGATGAACTCATCAATCCTTCGGGTTACCATTCCTATTGGAACTCGGCGCAACGCAAAGGTTACAGTGGGGTGGCTGTTTACAGCAAACAGGAACCCCTGAACCTGACGCTCAGCATGGGAATAAAAACCTTCGATGATGAAGGCCGATTCATACAAATGGACTTCGGTGATTTTATTCTTTTCAACGTCTACTTTCCCAATGGGAAGTCAGGACCGGAGCGACTTCAATTCAAGATGGATTTTTACGACGCATTCCTGGAGCTGATCGAGTCAATGAGAAAGCGCCAAAATCGGCTCATCTTCGTCGGTGACGTGAACACAGCGCATAATGAAATAGATCTGGCCAGGCCGAAGGAGAACTCCAAAATCTCCGGGTTCTTGCCCATAGAAAGGGAATGGATGGACAAAGCAGTGTCACATGGATATGTGGACACTTTTCGTCATCTTTATCCGGATACCGTCAAATATAGCTGGTGGGACCTGAAATCCCGAGCCAGAGAACGGAACGTGGGCTGGAGAATCGACTATGTGTTTGTGACCAAGGAGACGATCGATTCTGTCAAGAGCGCGTTTATACTAAACGAAGTCATGGGGTCCGACCACTGCCCGGTGGGAGTGCAACTGGAATCGAAATGAGCTGTCGGGGAGGCCTGCCGTGGGGATGACCTCGCCTTAAACGCCTCGTGTCGTCACCCTGGCAGGCGCCGACGTGCCTGCCGACCCGCTGGAAGATCGCATCACAACGCGAGACCACACTACCCAACCTTTATATGTCTCACAGCTTTGGGGACCTTACAAAGACGCTGTTGCCGGAGCGGGTAGGAATAGACTGCCCCACGACCCACCAGAAGATTCGGTTCGTGCTACGGGGGTTACACGTTAGAATGAGTTATTATGAGTAATAATAAGTTCATGTAGGTTCCAGAGCTTGACTCCTCTTTACCTCCAATGCTATCAACCTAACATTAACACCTATTGTTCACCCATCACGCAACCTTGAGAGGCAGCCCGCAATGAATACGCTTCTTTCCACCAAGCAGGTGGCGCAGTTACTAGGCGTCAACGAGAAAATGGTCTACAGCCTCATCACGGAAAAAGGCCTTCCAGGAACCAAGGTGACCGGAAAGTGGCTTTTCCCTCAAAAGCTTGTGGAACAGTGGATCGAGGCGCGGACCGTCAATCATCCACTGACCCCGAGTCCTTTGCCTGCTTATCACGGGCTCCTTATAATCGCAGGAAGCAATGACCTGCTCCTGGACAAGGCTATAGCTCTCTTCAATCGGCTCTACCGGGAACATATTGCGGTCTTTGGCAACCTCGGGAGCCTCGGTGGGTTGCGCGCGCTGAGGCGCAATTTATGCCATGTGGCTTCAAGCCATTTGCTCCAAGACGATTCAGAAGAGTACAACTTCCGGTTCGCGATCGAGGAACTCGGCGAGTTGCCCGCTGTGGTCAACTTTTGCCGGCGCCAGCAAGGGCTCCTCGTGGCAAAGGGGAACCCTCAAGGCATCAGTGGGATCGCGGACTTAGGCAGACCGGGTATCAGGATTGTGAATCGCCAGCCGGGAACGGGGACCCGTTTGCTGCTGGATCGAGAACTCAAGAAAGAGGGGATAGAAGCAAGCACTATAGATGGCTACCAAAATGAGGTTCAGCGCCATCTTGACGTGGGGCTGGAAGTGCTTTCCGGCAGGGTCGATGCGGGGCTGGCCATAAAGCCGGTGGCGGAAGTGCTCGGTTTGGATTTCATTCCTTTACGTTGGGAACGCTTCGACCTTCTCATCTCAAAGGACAAGTTCTTCGAGCAAGGTATTCAGCTCTTTCTGGGCTTACTCCATGAGCCGACCTTCATGGATCTCGCAAAAGGGGAAGATGGCTACGATCTCAGCATGAGCGGCAAGATGGTCTTCCCTCAGGAAGCCAAGTCCGCCTAATCGAACCGACGGAATTTGAGCGGCGCTCTGCGAGCATTCCGGAAACTCGCGACGCACGGCGCCTTTGCATTCCGATTTTTTGGAGGTACCGGTGAAAAGATTCTTTGTGATCTTGTTTTGTACGTTTCTTGTACACGCATCAATCAGCTTGTCTCTTGCCGAAGAGAAATGTACCGGCCTTTATGGTAGTGGACCGGAGAAATTCTCTCTTGCTACGGGCAGTCCCGGGGAGCTTGGCCTGCTGAAGGTATGGGGAGATGCATTCAGTTCGAAAGGCAATGCTACATTGTGCTGGGTAAAAGCCGGCTCCGGCGATTCCTTGAAGCTGCTCAAGGAGAAAAAGGTAGACATGATAATGGTCCACGCTCCTGCCGCGGAGAAGAAGGCCGTGGAGGAAGGCTGGGCAACCAAAAGCACTCTAATAGGCTCGAACGAGTTCTACATCGTGGGACCTGCCAACGATCCGGCCAAGATATCCGAGGCCAAGACAGCCGCTGAAGCCTATTCACGGATTGCCGATACAAAATCGAAATTCTTTTCCAGGGGCGACAACTCGGGCACCCACAAGAAAGAGCTGGCCGTCTGGAAGCAGGCTGGCATTTCCCCGGAGGGCGATTGGTATATCGTAACCAAGAGTTTCATGACCGCTACCCTGAAACGGGCCAATGCTGAGAAAGGATATTTCATGACCGACAGCAGCACATGGGTCGCGGAGAAGAACAATGTTCCGGACCTGAAGATACTGTTTCGAGGCGACAAATTCCTGATCAATACGTATCACGCTCTGTGCCAGCCTGAGGGAGCCACGCCGGGGGCGAAGACGGCTGCGAACTTCATTGATTTTGTGGCTTCCCAAGAAGGCCAGCAGCTTCTTCAGGACTATGGAAAGGAAAAGTACGGAGAAGGGTTGTACAACGACGCTGCTTATGCAAAAAAGTATGATGAATGAGAAATGGTAACCGTTCACCGGGACGGTCTCAAGGCCTTAGAATCACGATGGGGGAGGCTTGGAGGGGGAGATGGTCTCCCCCTCCATCCCCACCGGGCGCAGAGCCGCCTCAAGCCCGGTGAACGATTACGAGAAATGAGAGGTATGGAGATGAGAAAAGTCCTTGTATTAGTTGCCGTGTTCGCATTGCTTGCCTTCATGACGTGTTCGGTAGGCGCTGAAACGCGTCTGCGTATGAGCACCACCACCAGCACCGAGGATTCCGGCCTGCTGACAGTGTTGCTCCCGCCTTTTGAAAAGGCGGCCGGCGTCAAAGTGGACGTCATTTCCGTGGGCACGGGCAAGGCGCTGAAGCTCGGCGAAAACGGCGACGTGGATGTGGTATTGGTCCATGCTCGAGCCGCTGAAGACAAGTTCGTCGCAGAGGGCTACGGCGTTGACCGCCGGGACGTCATGTACAATGACTTTGTGGTTGTAGGCCCCAAGGACGACCCCGCAGGCGTGAAGAAGGCGAAGACCGCTGTCGAAGCTTTCAAGATGTTGGCTGAAGGCAAGGCGCCCTTTATCTCAAGGGGTGACGATTCCGGCACGCACAAGATGGAGCAGAGCCTATGGAAAAAGGCAGGGGTCGTCCCAAAGGGAAGCTGGTATGTGGAAGCCGGTCAGGGCATGGGCGCGGTGCTTCAGATGGCCTTTGACAAAAAGGGTTATACCCTGGCGGACCGCGGCAGCTTTATTGCCCAGGAAGGAAAGCTGGATCTGGCAATTGTCTTTGAGGGAGACAAAGACATCTTCAACCCGTACGGCATTATTGCGGTCAACCCGAAGAAACATCCGAAAACACAATATGACCTGGCAATGAAATTCATAGACTACGTGACAGGGCCTGAAGGACAAAAAGTTATCGCGGATTTCAAGCTCAACGGAAAGCAACTCTTCTTCCCATCCGCTGCCAAGAAGCCGTAGCGGCGACTGAAAATCATCAGATCCTTCGGGAGAGTAGCCGGGGAGGACGTTTTTGCAAAAACGCCCTCCCCGGACCCCTCCCCAAAAACTCCCATAATTTTCAGGCTTACCGCCGCGTGCACCTGGATTTTCAGCGCAATCTTTCTCGGTATGGCCCTGTGAACCGACAATCTATCGTGAGCCGGTTCGGCATGTAACAGAAGTTGTTGGAGAGCAAGTGGATTTTCTGATCAAGGCCTTTTATAGCGCTTGGAGCCTCATATTCGGATTTGATCCAGAGGTCTATTTCATTGTCTGGACATCGGTCAAAGTGGCTACTTCAGCCACTTTTTTGGCCTCAGTCGTAGGTGTGCCCGTTGGGCTCGTGTTGGCCCTGCGGGACTTCCGAGGCAAGCCACTGGTCATGGTCATTTTGAACACCTTGATGGCCCTGCCCACAGTGGCTGTCGGGCTGCTCCTATATGCCTTCCTGAGCCGTCGAGGCCCCCTGGGCGAGCTGGGGCTTCTTTTCACGCCTGCGGGAATCGCTGCGGGTCTGTTTGTTCTTGCCCTTCCCACAGTAATCAATCTGACCCTGACCGCGATCCGCAGCGCGGATCCCAGGCTATTTGTAACATGCAAGCTGCTCGGCGCAACTCCGGTTCAACAGGCGTGGAAAATTCTGAGAGAGACCCGGTTCGCGGTCACAGCGGCCATTGTAGTTGCATTAGGAAGAGTGATCTCTGAGGTCGGGATTGCCATGATGCTGGGTGGCAACATCAAGGGCTTCACTCGGACCATGACCACTGCGATAGCGCTCGAGACAGGCAAAGGTGAGTTCGAGTTGGGACTGGCGCTGGGAATGATTCTGCTGATGGTCGCTTTCGGGATCAATGCCGTCCTCTCTCTGCTGCAAAGGGGTGAAGGATGACCCCGGCTTACAGCGTCGAAGGACTTGAGTTCGGTTACGGGACATGCCCGGTGCTTTCCTTGGACAAGCTGGAGGTTTCCGCGGGCGAAATCGTGGCTTTGGTGGGTCCTAACGGCGCGGGCAAAACCACGTTGCTTCATCTGTTGGCTTTCATAGAACCGCCCCAACAGGGTCGGATTTCTTTTTTTGGCGAGAAGTCCACCCGAAAGAATCTTCTTCCTTTTCGCCGCAGAGTAGGACTGCTACTGCAAAAACCTTATTTGTTTCACACCACCGTGATCGCCAATATCCTTTGGGGACTGAATTTGAGAGGCATATCAGGCGCCGGGGCGAAGCAATCCGCTCTGGCCGCGCTCGATCGCGTGGGGCTAATGGGTTTTGAGAATCGCCGAGCGAGCGCGCTCTCCGGAGGTGAGGCTCAGCGAGTGGCTCTTGCCCGTGCTCTGGTTCTGGAGCCGGAGGTCCTCCTCCTGGATGAGCCGTTTACCCACATGGATCAGCAGAACGTTCAGCGAACCGAAGAGATAGTTGTTCATCTTAACAGGGATCGAGGCGCCACTGTTGTTTTCACCACGCATAATCCTTCGAGCGTGCAGCACCTGGCTCATCGCATACTACATCTGTTCCGAGGCAGACTCGCAGCGGGATCTCCTGATAACCTGTTCAAGGGGGAGTTGATTGAAAACGGGACGGTCTTCGACACCGGCCGGATCAAGGTCCGTCTGCTCGGGCCGGTGAAGCAAGGGAATTGTCTTTCGATTGACGCTTCACAGATTGTCCTGTCCGTCAATTCGTCGCAAACCGACGGGCCGAACGTATTCCAGGGCCGAATCGTGGCTCTCACCCAGGAAAACGACCATATTCGAGTGGAAGTCCTAGCGGGAGAACGCTTCCAGGTAGTTGTTAGAGCAGATCAGGCCGAAGCCTATCGTATCGGGCAAAGTGTCGCACTCTCTCTCGATGCCGAGGCTACCTGCATCTTCTGATTCCGATTCTTTCTTAGGCAGTGAATTTTCGGGAGAAGCTTGCCGGCTAAGAAAAGGTTCTCCCCGCTATTTCCGCTTCCCGCGGCTCGACAGTGACCTTCCACAATTTGATGGCCTCCAAAGCGCGGTGGGCCAGGAATTCCTTTTTCTGTTTCTTGCCTATGCCTGAAGGAGGCGGGTCCATGATCCCGAAGTTCACGTTCATGGGCTCGTAATTCTTCGCGGGCTCATCGCGGGTATGCTTCATGAGCGCACCGAGCGCGGTGGTCGCGGGCGGCAGTTCGGGAGTTATGCCTTGTGCAAGCATGGCTGCCATGATTCCAACCGTCAGCCCCGAAGCAGTGGACTCCACATAGCCTTCCACACCCGTGATCTGGCCTGCAAAGAAAACATGAGGCTGTGATCGGGACCGGGAAAACTCGTCGAGCAGCCTTGGCGCGTCGAGGTATGTATTTCTGTGGACAGAGCCGAGCCGCTCGAAATTAGCGTTTTCCAGGCCCGGTATCATTCTGAAAACCCGTTCCTGCTCTGGATGAGTCATTTTCGTCTGGAAGCCCACCAGGTTGAATAAGGTCCTTTCCCTGTTCTCCGCTCGGAGCTGAACCACGGCGAAAGGACGTTTGCCCGTTGTAGGATCTACCAACCCAACCGGTTTCATAGGACCGAACGCCAGAGTTTCAGGCCCGCGGCGGGCCAGTTCCTCTACAGGGAGGCAACCCTCGAAATGAGGAATATTCTCAAAGGGGTACGGATCGACCTTGTCCGCGTTCAGAATCGCCTGAACGAATTTGCGATAGGCCGCCTCGTCCATGGCCGCGTTTAGATAATCCCCTTCGCCGTCGCTGTAGCGCGACCCATAAAAAAGCTTGTTCATGTCCAGAGAGTCGGCTGTGACGATAGGCGCTATCGCGTCATAGAAATAAAGGCCGCCCGCGGCCAAAACCTGGTTTATGTCCTCGGCCAGGGCAGCGGACGTAAGCGGACCCGTCGCGATAATTACCGGCCCTTCCTCCGCAGGCGGGATTCGTGTGACTTCGGCTCTCTCGAGTGCAATCAGAGGATTTTGGCCTATTCTGTCGGTGATAAACCGCGCAAAGTGCTCCCGATCCACTGCAAGGGCCTTTCCCGCCGGAACCGCGGTAGCGTCCGCTGCTTCCATGATCAGAGAGCCTATTATACGCAGCTCTTCTTTGAGCAGGCCGACAGCAGACTGCAAGGAAGCGGATCGCAGCGAATTGGAACAGACCAGTTCAGCCAGGTCCGGAGAGGCGTGCGCAGGTGAATAAGTAACAGGCTTCATTTCCCATAAGCGCACGTTGACGCCTCTTTTCGTAAGCTGCCACGCAGCCTCACACCCCGCAAGTCCTGCGCCTATGATTGTGATTCTCATGTTATTTCCGGGTCCGTTAAGCAGCGGAAATTAAGGGCAAAACCCTTTGCAGAACGACTTCCTCGTGAGTGTTTTGCTGAACGCAGTATAGAGAGGAGTTACGGGCACCACAAGGGGGGTAGGCCGATGACCGTTCCGGCGTAGTGGTACGGCGAACTAAGCGAGGTTATTGGTTGGGTGCCACTGCTGGCTTGTCCAGCAGTGGCACCCGATGCGGGGAAACTGTCCAATGTCGGCCCATTGCCAGGAAACACGGCGAATGCTGGCTGGACAATCGGACATCATTTTTTGACAAAAGCCATTTGTTGCTGTCTACGTGCCCCAGAGTGATGCGAGCCAACGTCTGCTCTTTGAAAAGAAGGGATTGGCTTGTTGGGTCTCTTTGTTCTTGTCTTTCGGCTCACGCTGCTTGGAGGCAAGCATGGTATCCGCGGGTCCGAGCACGGTCACGCGCACCGGCGTGATGCCTTTCTGCTCCATACCGAGCTTACGAGCCGCGGCAAGGGAGAGGTCTATCACCCTCTCGCCCACAAAAGGGCCTCGATCGTTGATCTTAACCACTATTTCCTTCTGGGTCGCCTCATTTGTGACCTTGACTAAGGTGTTCAGGGGAAGGACACAATGGGCCGCGGTCATGCCGTGCATATCATAGACTTCACCGGAAGAGGTCTTCTTGCCGTGGAATCCGGGGCCGTACCAGGACGCGACCCCGCACTGAGCAAATCCCGGGGAGACCTTGTCCATGGGATAATATTTTTTGCCAAAGACCGTGTATGAGCGCCGGGTGTCTTTCTTTACGAGCGCGGCCTTTTGCGCGCAGGCTGAGCAAAATAACAGTATTAATCCTGATATAATCGTAAGTTGTAATAATTTATTATACTGATGCATCTGTTATCTGTCTAACAGCTCATGATATAATGGTATTTATCATAAAATACTCAAAAAAGTCAACAGGCTCGTGGGCCGCACAAACACAAATCAGTGCATCGAGCCGATCCCATTGAATCGTGAGCTTCAACCGGCGGCGATAGACTCCTTGACGGGACGGGAAAATCCAGTGTAATCTCATGCTGGTGAGCGTTTGGATGCCGTTCGGATGGACGGGGCTGCTCAGACAGGAGATTGGCGGGACCGCTTAAATGTGGACCGGAATACAATACCTTCGGAACCCAGGACTCAATTCAATGCTTCTAAAAGCCGCGAGGTGGATCTGCGTTATCTCGTCCCTTTTGGCGATCGCTGGATGCGATATGGAGACCCTCGTCAGAAATAAGGTCCCTGGACCCTTGAGAGATCTCCTCTCTTCCGGCCAACCTGGCCGTCCGGGGGTCAAAGGTCCAGCGGGAATGGTGCAGCCGCCGAAAGCGGCAATCGTTCAGCCGGCTAACAACAGCGTTTTTCCGATGGGAAAGGAAGTTGTGTTTCGGGGAACCGCGGAAATCCCGGGTCAACCGGGCGCCAAGCCGGACCTGACGTGGACGTTGTTCAAGGAAAAGGGTCAACAGGGAATTCCTCTGGGGAAAGCCTTGTCTGCAAAGAAAGTCCTTGAGGCCGGAAACTATCGCGCGGAATTCGCCATGACGTATGAGGGACAGCGGGTTGCCAAGAGCGTTCGATTCCGGGTAGTCCACAGTGTGGCAGGCCGGGTGCTCACGTCGGATGGCAAAGGCTTGGCCGGAACCGAGATCATCTTGTCCGACCTCGACCAAAAAGCCGAGGTTTCCCGTACGACTTCGGGGAAAGACGGGAGCTTCTCCGTTGAGATTCCACCGGAAGGCTATTTCCTCTTGGAGCCGCGACAGAAAGGTTTCAGTTTCAATCCTTTCCAGACTGTTGTCCGGTATCAGAAGGACGCTGCGGAGGCCGAGTTTGCCGCTGTCAAAGCTGAAATAAAGGATATCCGCGTTACCTCGTCGCCGGACAGTGACGAAGTCCTCACCCGTCTATGCCCGGATCAGGAAGCATGCATCAAGTTCGGGCTCGAGTCGCAGGAAAAAACGGAACGCGTGGACGCGTTCCTCGTCAGAATTATTTCTCACAGCGAAACCCTGACTCAATTGGATCGAGTGAAGGGAGCGACCTCTGATACAAACTTGGCCGAGCCCGGCCCCCAGGCATTAAGGGTCAAAGTGCCGATTGATTTGCACATCGGGGTGAAGGAGGTCTCTTACCGCGTGGCCCTTAAGTTTAGAGACGACAAGGGCCTCATATTCGCCAAACAGGGGTCGGAGTCCGTCAAACTGGATCTTCCAAAATGCATGGCGGGATTTTTGGCGGAAGCGGTAGCAATGCATCAAAAAGAGGACTTCCAAGGAGCGATGAGAATTTACGGCCTGATTGCAGACATCAACAAGAAGCTTGAAGATCAGGCCCCCTTCGTCCCGTATGTGGAAAAGACGCATTTTAACAGGGCCCTTGCCTACGCAGGCATGGCGCTTGCTTTACCCGAGGGAGACGCCAAACGCCGCGAGTATCTTGCAAAAGCCCTGTCCGACCTCAGCTCCGTGCTGAAGGTGCGCAAAAAGGATGTTCAGGCCCTCTTGCTGAGAGGCACCATAAAACAAATTATGGGAGACGATGAATCCTCCTTGGAAGATTTCTCCGCGGTGCTGAACGTCGATCCTAAATCCGCGGTGGCACTGGAAAACAGGGCCGGGGCACTGATTAGAACCAAGAAGAAAACGAACCTGTCGCAGGCTGTGGACGATCTCACTGAGGCTATTGCTCTGGAACCGACGGCAAAGGGCCTCAGGAAAACACGAAGCGAAACCCTGAGGCTTCTCGCCAAATCCCAGGATGAAGGGGAGGCGGCGAAGATCAGCGCGTCGGAAGTGCAGCTTAGACCCATTGACAAAAACCTGGCATTGGAGAAGTACCTCCGGAAGTAATTCAAGCCCATACTGGCATAGACGCCGTAACTTAAGACCCGTGGTCCGAATAGGGTATCACTGTCAGCCGCCGGTTTTGGTAGAAACATTGGCGAAAAGCTATGAGAGATACACGTTACGGAGATAGGCCGGTGGGGCCCTCCAGCGAACAAAGGCCAGCCCGTGGACCGCTATCCGCGATGCGCGTCAGCACAATCTGAAAGCCCCATGTTCACGCACTCCAAAAGGTTCGTCTCAGTTTGGAAATTGCTTGGGCTGCTTATCGCGACCGGGATTATTGCCGGATGCTTTGCCGCGGGAGGGATCTCAGAGATCCGCTCTTTTCCTTATCCTCTTGTTTACCAGGACGAAGGCCTGGAGAGATTCTCGGATGCGGAAAGTGACACATTTATCGAGGTGCGCAAGGCCAAGATTTCTCGGCCCATAGATAACCTGGCTATTCATTATCAAGCACTTTTTCCGGGGGGCGAGATCATCAGGCCCGGCGACCACGAAGAATACTTGAGCATAAATGGGAAAAATGCGTACAAAGTGGTGTTCCGAACCAAATACATACGAAAAAGGAAGCGTGTGCCTGATCAAACAGCCGACGCTGAACCGCCGCCCGGCTGGACTCGCAAGACAATCGAGGACCCTGTGAGCGGCAAGCCGATTCCGGTGCTTTACGGGCCGGTCATACCGCAGGAACGGATACTCTATCTTGTGGAAGGGTCTACTTATCTATATTATATTTTGATGAGCGCAGACGGTGATGCCATTGAATCGGCGCGAAAAAAATTCGAGAAGTTTGTTCGGGAAGACGTGAAATATCTCTAAACAATTGCGCGAGTGGGAGAAAACAGTTGAGATACATAGGTTCAGTTTACAGGCCTCCAAGTGAGGCCCACAGCTTGATAATACAGGTCGCACTAGGTTGCAGCCACAATAAGTGTACCTTTTGTGGAAGCTATAGGGACAAGAAATTCGTTATCCGGAGCATGCAGGAGATTCGAGAGGATCTGGAAGACGCCCGGTACATGGGGCCGGTGGAACGAGTGTTTCTTGCAGACGGGGACGCTCTGTGCATTCCCCAGAAGCGGCTGGTGGAGGTCTTCCAGGCTGTTAACGAGATCATTCCGTCCGTTCAAAGAATAGGGATCTACGCTAATGCCCGGGATATACTCAGGAAGTCGGTGGAGGATTTGCAGGAACTGAGGTCTCTCAAGCTCGGAATTCTGTACTTGGGAGTGGAAACCGGCGATTCACAATTGCTGGAAAAGATTCGCAAAGGAGCCACATACGACAAACTGGTTGAGGCGGCCCGAAGGGTCAAACAAGCCGGGATAGCATTGTCGGTGACGGTCCTCCTTGGAATAGGGGGAGTCGAAGCCGGCGAGCGCCATGCCCGCGAAACGGCTCGGATACTGACCGATATGGACCCGGATTATGTCGGCGCGTTGAGTATCATGTTGGTGCCGGGGACGCCGCTCCACCAGGAATATGTCGAGGGGCGATTTCGGATACCCGATCCGTTCGATCTGATCAATGAGTTGAGAATCATGATCGCGGAATCGTCCTTCACCAACTGCGTATTCAGGTCCAATCACGCGTCCAACTATTTACCCGTGAAGGCAACACTGCCAAGAGACAAGAAGGAGATTCTTGCAGCGATTGATCACGTACTTGGCTCCCGCGATCAGAGGACCCTGCGACCCGAATTCTTGAGGGCCTTGTAAATACATCCACGTACAATTCTATTTTTGCAGTGATTTATTACTACTGACAATTGAGCCGAAGGGGGTGCAAATGGACCGGTGGCTGGGAATTGATTGCGGATCGGTGAGTCTCAATTTGGTGCTGCTCACCGATGAAACGCCTGACCCCATTTCGATTTATCGCCGCACCAGCGGAAGGCCTCTAGTGACCCTCATTCAGGCCGTGGATGAGTTGATCCGTCTCCTGGGCGAAAACGTTTCCCTTAAATCGGCCCTGGTGACGGGCAGCGGCCGTGAGCTTCTTTCGGAAAGCCTTGGTATCCCCGCGATAAATGAAATCAGCGCACACGCCACTGGTGTTCACCGGGTCAATCCTGACGTAAGAACCATCATAGAAATAGGAGGCCAGGACAGCAAATTCATTAGGATAGAACCACCGGTCTCGGGCCATATCCCAAGGGTGCCTGTGTTTCGCATGAATGAAATATGTGCGGCGGGAACGGGCGCTTTCTTGGATGAGCAGGCCGAAAGGCTCCAAATAGGAGTCGAGTCCTTCGGGCCCCTTGCATTGCAGAGCAGCAACCCGTCGCCAATTGCGGGACGCTGCGCAGTTTTCGCCAAGACCGATATGATTCATCAAGCCCAGGAAGGGACCCCCATACCGGACATCTTGCTAGGTCTGGCTTTTGCTCTGGCCCGCAATTTTGTGGCCACGCTGATCCGGGGTGAGCCCCTTGTTCCGCTGGTGTCCCTTCAGGGCGGAGTCATGGCCAATGCGGCTGTGGTTCATGCTTTCCGCCGGATCTTCGACCTGGACACCGAGGAAATCACTATTCCTCCTCATTTTAACGTTCTTGGAGCCGTCGGCTGCGCAGTACTGGCTTCCCAGGAAAATCCGCGCGAAGGATTTTCTCTGGAAACGATCAAGCGCATGGCTGAAAAGGCGCTCAAAGCGCCGGCTCGCCGCTCCTTCTTTCCTGCCCTTAATCCGGGCCTCAATAGCGAACCGCCGCAACTCATGCCTTGTCCCGATGCCAAAGCTTGTGAAGGTCCTCTGGTAATGGGTATTGACGTGGGATCGGTATCCGTCAAGGGGGTGATCATAGACAGGGTAGGGCGCATCCTTCGCGATGACTATCGCCTATCGAGGTCGCGGCCGCTTGAAGCGCTGGAGCAGGTCATTAACGCCCTTACCGGGGACGGCCTTGTTCCGTCGGCCGTAGCGGTCACCGGCAGCGGGCGGCATCTTGCGGGAAGGCTTTTGGACGCGGATCTCATAGTCAACGAGATCACGGCCCAGGCCACGGCTGCTATCAGCCACGATCCGGAGGTCCAAGCCGTAGTCGAAATAGGGGGACAGGACTCCAAGTGGATCTCGTTGCAAGCGGGCAATGTGCACGACTTTGAGATGAATCGAGTCTGCGCCGCGGGAACTGGGAGCTTTCTTATGGCTCAAGCGCAGCGCCTGGATTTGCCCATGGGCCGAGCTTTCTCGGATGCCGCGTTCTCCTCCAAGATGCCCGCGGACCTGGGAAACCGATGCACTGTCTTCATGGAATCCGACCTGATCCATCATCAGAACAATGGGGCTTCCTCAGAAGACCTCGCCGCGGGCGTGTGCGTAAGTATCGTCCACAACTACCTGGAGAGGGTCGCGAACAACAAGCCGTTGGGACAAAAGGTATTATTCTTGGGCGGCGTGGCTGCTACGCCCGCGGTGAAGGCCGCGTTCGAGCAATGCACCAAACGTTCGTACGTCGTTCCTCCTTTCTTTAGGGTATCCGGGGCCCTGGGAGCGGGGCTGAAGGCACTGGAAAAACTCGATGGCAGGGAAATGACCCCGAAAGTGCGAACCGGAATCAGCCTCCATCACGGAGAAATCCGGGGCCAAGAATTTACTTGCAAAGGATGCACGAACAGGTGTCGGGTACACCGCTACCGTTACCGCGACAGGTTGTTCTTTCACGGCGGCTTGTGCGACCGATGGGAAACGGAGGACGGATCTTCCGACGGCAGGAGGGACAACGATCTGTTCTCGATTCGCTCTCAACTACTGGACAGGTGGGCCGCGAGCAATGGACAGGCGGCTCAATCCTGGGGCATGGTGAGGTCTCCTCAGTTCTATGAGTGGTTCCCCTTTTGGAAAGGATTCTGTGAAGAACTAGACATTTCCCTGGTTGTAGCTCCCGTGGCCCACAGAAAGCAATTTGAACGCGGGCACCGCTATCTCAGGGTCGAGACATGCCTTCCCATGAAGGCGATGGCCGGTCAGATAGAAGCCCTGGTTAATTCCGGGATAAAGGTTTTGTTTCACCCCTCGATCTTAAGTGAAGCGCCGCAGACGCCGGACGGCAAGCCCCGAGACCATTGCCCTTATATTCAGGCCTCTTCCCAGTTTTTTCGAGGCGCGTTCGATGTGGAATGGCAGGAGCCGGTTACAAGCTTTGAACTCGATCCGGACTCCTTTCGACGAGACCACATCCGATTTGCGCGCAATCTCGGCTTTTCGCGAAAGCAGGCCGCAGCAGCTTTGGACCGAGGGCTCGAGGATCTGGAAAAGTTTCAGGCCGAGTTGCGACTGGCAGGCGAGCGCTTTCTCAGTTCACTGGGCATCGGGGAGCAGGCCCTGGTAGTCTTGGGCAAACCATATCATCTCTCCGACGCGTTCCTTAACATGAACCTCGGCAGTCTTTTTCAAAGGTTGCGAGTTAAGGCCATTCCCGCGGACCTGTATCCCGCTGGTCCGACCAAGTTCAAGCCCGAGGTTTCGTGGAAGTACCAAGGCGACTTGATTCGGACAGCCCACGAGATAGCAGATAATCCCTCACTATTCCCCATATTGATCACATTTTTTGGTTGCGGGCCCGACCCGTTTACCCTTCGGCATGTTCACGAGGCCCTCGCCGGGAAGCCCCTGCTGGTTCTCGAAATGGATGAGCATTCTTCGCGAGCAGGATTGATCACTCGAATCGAGGCCTTTCTGGACCGCATAAAATCACCGCGTCGTATGGCCGGCGGGCGCTCGCCGCGGCAAGCATCATTCGAGCCATCCGTGGGGCCGCTCTACCGCATGCGTTGGCTCAAAGGGCCTGCCGGGACCCAGGGGACAGAGCGAGCGGAACCCTCCGATGCACCGAGACATCTTCAGTCAGGTGGGCCCTCCTTTGCTCGTAGCGGACGGCCAAGGCCCGAAGTGCTGTACATGCCGTACATGGGGGAACATGCTTACGCTTTCGCTGCTGCTGCAAGGTCCGTGGGCATCGATGCTCGCGTGCTTCCGCCGCCTGACGACGAATCCGAGCGCCTGGGGCGACCCCAATTGGTGGGCGGCGAGTGTCATCCGTACGCTTTGATTTTGGGTGACTATCTTAAACTGTCGGGGAACCTGTCTCCCAATGAGGCCGACAAATCCCTGTTTTATATAATTGGCCCTGACGCGTGCCGGTTGAGCCAATTCCCGATTTATATAGACAAGACCAGGAGGCGTTTGGGCCTTTCAATTGGCGTCATATCGGAAATTGACCAAGTGCTTGCCGCGTTTGGTGTTTCGCATCGGAACAGGCATCAGGTGCTGCTAAAGGGCTGGGAAGGTCTAAACGCCTATGACGTGCTGGTTCGCCTGTTCTTACAGATTCGCCCTGTGGCGGAAGACCAAACGGCCCTGGAATCTACCTATGCCTGGTGTCGAAACCGGTTGTTCGAGGCGATCTCAAAGGATCGTGTCCGAGAAGGAATGGAAGAAGTTCTTCACGATCTCGGTCAGGTTCGTGTGAGAGACGGCGATCCGCGGCCTGTTGTTGCTGTTACCGGCGATTATTACACTCGCGTGGTGCCCTATGCCAACAATGACGTGTACCGGGAGATCGAATCTCTCGGCGGATTGCTCTCGTCCCCGCCCACATTCTCGGACTGCCTGAAGATGTCGACTCTAAGGGACCTGACGTGGAGCGTTTGGAGCCTTCGGTCACAGGAGGCCCTTCGCAGCGGCATGCTTTACGCTTTCATGGCTGTCTCCGAATTCAAGGTGAAAGGCTCTCAAGCGGTAAGGCAGGCATGGAGCACTCCGCTGGATCTCTCCGGCTGGAGTATGTGGAAGTCCGCTTCGCATCACGCTCATACCCGCCTGCCGTCCGGGATTACCGCGCCGATTGTCACAGCTTTGCAGCAGGTTGATGACGGCGCGAACGGTATATTGAATCTCATGACCCTAAATTGCTCGTACGGGACGGTTGTGACCGCGGCCCTCTCCAGAGCGCTCAAGCAAAAGCCGACGCTGCCCATGTTGACCCTGGTCTACGATGGGCTCAAAAAGACCAATGAAAAAACGCGGCTCGAAGCCTTCATGACTCAGGTCCACGATCATTTTCGGAACGTACGGGAGACTAATCGTAAAACAGCCGCTTGGTTTTGACCGACAGACCAGCAAACGATCTATCACCGCAGAGGCCGCGGAGATCTCGGAGTGTACGGCGCTCACGGCCGTGCGCGCTGTACCCCTCTCTGCGCTCAGGGTTCACTGCGGTGAAATGATTTTCTCCGACCTCCGCGTGCAACTGAACGGACACGTTGATACAATCTCCCCCGTAGACAGCGTACAAGAAACAAGATATACTTTAGCCCGCGAAAGCGTTTCAAAGAGGGATCTTCTTCACCGGTAGCGGGGAAATAACGGTGTTTCCAGCCGGACTACGGGCATGGAAAACCGGGCCGCAGAGGAGTTCTCTCCCTGTGCACCGGAAATTCAAATCGGTTCACAGAAATACTTCCCAACTAATCTCGGAGATAGTCTTGCGCAGCCTGACGCAAGTGACTGCGGGTACACTTGGGGAAGCGTAAAGTTTAATAGGGCGAGGTCGTTGCGGCACAAGCGAACACCCAACCTGGAAACACAAGAAAAGGTCCGCGAATTTTCGACCCGTAGCAGACCTGACTTCTAACTCCTCATGCCTCCACAGGCCTCAAGTATCTCGGTCCCGACCATGAAAGGAGTCTCACTGTATGCGAGTGATCACCGTGTGCGTGGGCAGCGCGTGCCATCTCAAGGGGTCCCATGAAATAATCAACTATTTCAAGGAAGCTATAAAAGAGGCAGGACTGGAAAGTCAAATAGAGCTGAAGGGCACTTTCTGCATGGATCAATGTACGGACGGCGCAAACATGCTCATTGACGACCAGATATTTCACATAGGTTCTATTGAAGACGCTCGAAGGATATTCGAAACTGAGATACTCCAAAAGCGCAAATAGAAGGTGAACCAACATGAGCCCGGGTAAGGTCAAGCGAGTGCCGTGGAGAAGTTGGGGCGATTTTACGGGTTGGGCCCAGGACTTCTCTCTAATGAAGAAGGTGTTGGGAGGGTTCCTGGGAGTCGTGGTCCTGGTGGGGCTGGTAACCAGTTTTATCGGGACCCGGTTGGCTCGGGACACGATTATCGACAGTGCCAGGATGCGATTGTTGAGCGACCTGGCCACCGCCAGCTACATTCTTAAGAATTCCCAGGAAAATCTTGAACTCAAAATGCGCTTGACCGCGGGCTCGGAAAAGATCAGAGAGTACCTGGAAAAAGGCGACTCCGAGGCCATCCGCAATCGTCTCGCATTGATTTCAGTCGAGAACGACCTGGATTATCTGTCGATCACCGATGACAAGGGCCGCGTAGTTGCCAGGGCATTTGTCCCCAAGGGACGAGGCGAGGACGTTTCCGCCGATCCCCTTATTTCTGCGGCTTTGGCAGGGAAGCATTCGTCAGGCTTCACCCTTGCGTCGGATGAACGGCTCGTGGCGGAAAACCCTGGCCTTTCCAATCGCCTGAAGGATTCTCAGGACCGTAGAGGAATGGTTTTGGAGGCGGCCCGACCGCTTATGATCGGGAACAAAGTCGCCGCGGTCCTTTACGGAGGCATTCTACTCAACAACAACAACCTTATTGCAGAGCGCATTTCCAACCGACTCTTCAGAGGGGAAACGTACGGAACAAGAGAAGTCGGGTTCGTCACCATATATCAGGGGGATCGGGCAATCAGCAGCACCCTCAAGGGTGACGGAGGCCTGCCGCTGATCGGTTTCAAAGCAGGCGACCAGATCCGTGACGGCGTGATCGAGAAGGGAAAGGCTGACGTAACATGGGAATCTCAGCTCGGTGAGAAATATCTCTCTGCAGCGGAGCCCATCCGTTCAGCCGACGGCAAAATCATAGGGGCCATGCAAGTGGCCACCTTAGAACAACCCATCACATCGGTTATTGACCGTCTCGTAGCTACTTTCATCGTTGTGGCTTTGCTCGGCGCTCTCCTTATGGGGGCCATCTCCTATGTCCTGGTCAAGTGGATTAACAGGCCCCTGGAACAAATGCTGCATGCCGCCAGAAGGGCCGCCGAAGGCGACCTCAGCCACGAGGTTCCCGTCATAGCACGGGATGAAGTGGGAGAACTAGCCGCGACTTTCAACCTCATGATACGCAACCTGGCTGCATCTCAAAACAGGCTCGAAGAATGGGGCAGGGAACTTGCATCCAAAGTCGCCGCGCAGACCGGAGAACTGAACCAGGCCAGGGAACAAGTAGCCAGAGTCAAGAAGCTAGCTTCGCTTGAAAAGATGGCGGATGGAATGGCGCACATCATGGCCCACATTTCAGACCCCCGAGTCGGAATGGCCGGGCCGGAGGACGCTGGCGGCACTACGAGCCGCATACTTATCCTCGACGCGGACGAAAAGGTCTTGGACATATGCCAAAGGATACTGGAGGGCGAAGGGTTTGACGTGACGCTCACCAAGTCGGTCAGCGAGGCGCTCCATGAACTGGAGAACGAATTTTTCGATGTAGTGGTCGCTGACGTGGACATGCCGGAGATGGGTGGGCAAGAACTGCTTAAAGAGATGAAGTACAGGCAACCCGAAGTCCTGGTTATCATGACCGCTCCGTTCAAAGCAACTGAAGAAGCCGTGGAAACGGTCAAGATGGGTGCGTTTGACTACATCCCGAAACCGTTTGGTCCGCACCAGATACTGCTTATGGTTTACACCGCCCTCCAGACCAGACAGATGGTGGAAAAGGCTCGGCTTCAACACGCTGAACAGCGAGCTGAAACGATTTTCCAAAGGCTCCCCGTTGCCATAGCCCTTGCCGACGAGGCCCATAGAGTGGTCTATCACAACAGGGCCTTCATTGAGCTTGCCTCCAAGGACGGCAATCAAGAATCCGTCCAGGGGAAAACTTTCTTCGAACTCTTTGGAATTGATCCGCTGGACAAAACCAGAGGGGATGACGAAACAGGCGGGTCACGGTGGTTGCAGTTGGGCACGGTGGGCCGCACGGCCAAGCTCTACAATTTTGAGTTGCCCGAAGAAGACCTGAGGGTCCTTATACTTCTGGACATCACCGAAACGGTAATCAAAGATCAGCAAGCCGATGTGTTTAAGACTGAAACCATCACCAGAGCCCAGCAGGTAATTCATCAGCAGATGCGGGTGGCGCAGGAGATAGCCGGATTGCTAGGCGAGACCACCGCAGAAACGAAGGTGGCCCTTTTTGAGTTGATCAAACTTGCCGGTGAACAAGGGGAGTCGAAATGACCGAGCCGTTGTTCATCGAATCCGGCGGGGCCAACATTTCAAAGCACGGCGAAATCTTGTGTGGGGACTCTTTGTCCGTCACCCCCATAGCAGGCGGAAAACTGATGGTTCTCTCCGATGGGTTGGGAAGCGGCGTCAAAGCCAACATCCTGGCCACCTTGACCACGCGTATTGCAACCAGGCTCATGGAGCGAGGCCTGCCGCTGGAGGAAGTGGTTGACACGCTTAGCGATACTCTTCCAGAGTGTAAGGTGAGGAAGATCGCGTACAGCACATTCACATTGCTGAAAGTCCAGGATGACGGCAGAGTGTACTTGGCTGAATTCGATAATCCGCCCACTTTCTTTCTCAAGAGGGGCTACGTAAGTAAATTGAATTACAAAGACAGGGTCTGCGGAACCCGGAAGATCCGGGAGGCCCATGTCCACGTTGATGCAGGTGACTGGCTCGTAGCCGTCAGCGACGGTGAGATTCACGCCGGGATAGGCGGCCTCCTGAACCTCGGATGGGACTGGGAGAAGATTGCAAAGTTCTTGGAAACGCAAGTATACGAGGACATTTCAGCACAAAAAATTGCGCAGATTCTGGTAGACCAGGCCCGGCAATTGTATCAGGACAAACCGGGCGATGACACGACAGTGGGAGTTCTGAAGATCCGGCCGAAGCGGTTCGCTACTTTTATGATAGGTCCGCCGGTCAAGCGGGAAGACGACGATAACGTTGTTAGACTCTTCTTGGACAGCCCGGGACGTAAGATTGTGAGCGGCGGCACGACTGCCGGAATTGTCGGCAAAATGCTTGGAAAGGACGTGGTGGTGGACCTTACGACCATGACGAGCAAAATCCCACCCACTGGAAAGCTCGATGGGATTCATCTGGTCACAGAGGGGGTCCACACGGTGAACCATGCCCTGGAAATACTCCAGAAGGTGTCGGACACCGACGAACTAGTCGGGGAGAGGGACGGCGCCAGTCGGTTGGCCTGGGAGTTCCTGTATGCAGATAGCATCAACATCTTGCTGGGCCAGGCGATAAACCCTGCCCACCTCAACCCGAACCTTCCCCAGGAGATGGGCTTTAAGAGCCGTAGTGTGCAGGCCGTCGCCAACCTGTTGAGGGAGAAGGGCAAAGAGGTAACGCTGGAAATTCGCTGATGGGTGCCTGATACCAGTTCGCAATAAATAACCTGACTTTGGGTGGACAGGTGGCATGTCTCTGGAGCGAAGTCAGGTCCGCCGTTCGCAGCGGAAGAGCCATGCCGCCTGTCTCATAAGGAAAATGGCTAGCCGGTATGAGAACCCATGCGCGGCAAGCGCACGCGGATCTTGATAATTCGGAAAATTTTAGTATAATTCCAGCGTTCGGGCAGGACTCGGTACCTTGATCCGGGATCCTAGTCCGAATTAATTTTTTGGTCTTTATATTAGAAATTAAAGGAACGAACCGCAAATGAACCTTGACTGTCCAATTTGTGCGACTGAAAGCCGAAATGTTGACGGTTTTGATCTTATTGCCGTGCTGGGACTGATGAAGGAGTACAATTGGCAGGAGATATGGAAACGCTACCGGCCCGAGGATTCCTCCAACGACAGCATAAGCATGTATGTGAAGGCAGATCGCTACTTTGTCGAACTGCATATCCAACAAATGCAGAGGATCATATTATCCGAGAAATTCAACACCAACCCGTTTTTTATGCAGCAGATCATTCAGCGGATGACCGCGTCTCACGACCACGATCTGATCATGAGCAAGATCCGGCAGCAGGGCCTTGACACCGGAGATTCTCCGATCTCGTTATCCTGCTCCATGGGAAACACCATTATCGACCTGATTGCGCACAGGAATGAGCCTTTTTTTGAAATTGCCGAACGCACGCACGGCGCCACTCACATCGAGGTCGTTGAGCAGCGTCCTTTGGACGTACATGATCTCTCTTCGATCCTTTATTTGTGCCAACAAAACCTTACAGAGGCCATATTCCGCCGTTACTACGACTCACAAGCAGGGCGGGATAACGATTCCGGCCAAGGCGCCGTGAAAATGCGGGTCAAAGTGGGACATTATGAGGTGAACCTTAGCTTCCGGTTCATGCCGACTAATAGGGAAATAGGCATTCGGCCGCCCGGAAATGCTTCGGTCTTCACCATTCATCAGGTCATCCAGAGGATGAATTTCAGGCATGCCCCGGAACTGATTTTGAAAGAAATGCAGGACGTGGGCCTCAGCGTCACTTTGGAGCAGGTGCAGCGGGAATTTTCTTTGTCCCGCTTCATCAACAACACGGCCCTGACATTCAATTTCAACAAGGCGTAGAGGTTGGCCGCGTACGAAGCAATATGCAAGAGCCTTCACCGCCGAGAGCGCCGAGATCGCTGAGAGTATGGAGCGCACGGCCATGCGTTCCATACTCTTCTCTGCGCCCTCCGCGTGCTCGGCGGTGAAAAAATATTCTACCACCTGCCCGCTTAGCTCAAAGGACCTATCAAGACTCATTTCTTGACAAGCGAGGCTTGCCTTGCTACGAATATACTTACGGTCCCATCGTCTAGAGGCCTAGGACACCGCCCTCTCACGGCGGAGACAGGGGTTCGAAACCCCTTGGGACTACCAACATAACCAACTGAAATTAAGCGTTAAACTAAACACGGCATAGCTAAAGCAATTTGGCAAGGTTTTGATTTCGGGCCCTTTTAGGGCCCTTTGCAGAATGGAATGTGCTTATAGGGGGTATTCAATGGATCTAATCTTTCCCACCTTTTAATTGGAACTGTATTCCACGCCGTGAGGCTCATCCGCAACAGGGGAACGGCCCTCCATCGATTCTGGAAACTGCATTGCCTGCATTTGTACTTGGCGCTTCCTTGGATGTTGTTGCGGAGTGCGCGAAGACTGACCGCGCAAATGAGAAACACGGGATAACGCCAATGGCCTCACAAAGTTGGATATACCAGGGCTGCCCAAGATTCGGGTTGCCCTAATTACACAATCTCATTAAAAAGGGAGGTGCGGAATGCCCCGTACGGATGTCACAGCTGGGTACGGTGAATATGTTAGAATCTTGTGCGAAGCCTATGTGTTTCCTCAAGAGCTAAGTTATCAAGGCGTGGGAATTCATCGAGACAATGTGGTGGTAGAACGAGTAGAACGAGACGGACAAAGCTGGTGGATAACCTGTCGCGCCCGGTACTCGGGGACGATTATGGGCATTGGAGTGGCTGATCGTGCCAGAGTTCATTATGATAACGGAGGTATCCGAGTGGATTTGGGCGGGTTGCACGGTGTTATCGACACTGGGGCAGCATTGAGTTGGTTTAATGATCTGATCGCTCAAATGAATGATGGAAGAAAGCGCAGCATAGCTCCCACATCGGGGAGAAATTACATAGAGGTCTATTTGGAAAACCAGGCTGGCCCCAGCGGAAATTCCGCCCAGCGTTGGATTATGGTCTCCACAGATTTGCCTGATGTAGTTCTCTTCCAGAATTATAAGCTCAGGAATGAAGGGCACGACAGCGTGTTGGATTATCGGCATGGTCCAAATGGCAGAGAGGTTCTATCCCTTGAGGGACGGGATGGTCAAAACGGTAATTCTGGACAGAGATGGATACTTCGACCAACTGACGAAAACGGAATATTCCTGATGCAAAATTACCGATTAACCCGACACGAGAACAGAGACTTTGTAATAGATTACTGCGACGGAGATGATGGCAAGTTTATATGTCATATGGAACAGCGGCAAGGCACGTATGGCAACTCCGCACAACGTTGGTATGTAACCAAGATTGAAGAACCTGCCCTATACTTGATCAAGAGTTTCCGACGCAAGCGAGACAACAATGAAGACCTTGTCCTTGATTGGAGAAGGTAATAGAGAGTCACATTACCAGCCTCGCCGAACCGCCGCTGGAGTGCTTTCGACCGCGTGAAAGGGTATTGCTGAGTCTTCATAAAAGTTGGAGCGTCCCGATAAGGGTGGGCGTTACTGAATAGATTGTAGGGGCAACAGAAAAAGGGGGATCTCCCTTTTTCTGTTGAGAGTTCATCCACAATAGGAGGATGCTCGGCATGGCAAAATTCCTTGGCTCATCCGACAAGTGCGTACTTTGTCAGATGTAGTGCATAGATTTTGAGGACGAAGAATTCACGGTCACGGAATCCATAAGCTTGTCTTTGCAGTGTTTTGATTTTGTTGTTGGTTGCCTCCAATGGGCCTGTGGATA
>JACRDF010000038.1 GCA_016212925.1 Desulfomonile tiedjei | reverse complement strand
TGAATATGGTCAGAATGGAGAAGATAAAAAGCTTCCTGGCCCAGAGCCGCTCATCGGATGCCTTGTAGCCCGACCAGGCCAGATACAGCCAGGACAGGCCCAACACGGTCGCCACTGCAAAGGTGCTGTAACCGGTGTACCCCGCGAAGGTCAGCATCAGCGCGGCGGCCATAAAGGCCAAGATATACCCGACAATATGCTTTCTTGCCGCGGCAGTTCCCTGCTTGACCGGCAGAACCGGGATGGCCGCAGCAGTGTAATCATCAAGCCGAAAAACAGAGATGGCGTAGCAATGAGGCATCTGCCACAGGCTGAAGATCGACAACAATATCAATGCTCCCAGGTCGAAGCTACCGGTGACTGCGCAATATCCCGCAAGCGGCGGTGTGGCTCCAGCCAGACTGCCGATCAACGCGCTGTAAACGGAATTGCGCTTCATGTACAGGCTGTACACGCCCACATAAATCACAAGGCCGGCCAGCACGATGACAACGGCCAGCAAGTTTGTTGCCGCCCAGAGCAGTGCCATGCCCGCAATGCCTAAAATCGTTGCGTAGGATACGGCGATTTTCAATGACATGAGCCCTTTGGCAAGGGCACGGTTGCGTGTCCGGATCATTTTTCGATCTATTTCTCTATCGATACAGTTGTTGAAAACGCAACCGGAAGCGACAACCAGAGATATGCCGATGAGAGTCGCCGCGAGAGCAACGCCGTCAACCTGCCCTTTGGAGGCAAGAAAAAAGCCGGCTGCCGCGGAGATCAGGTTGCCGAGAACGATCCCCGGTTTGGCGACCATCAAATAGTTTTTGATCTTCTCAGGCATTGTCACACCGCAATGGTTCCCCTCCCGTCGTGATTCCGAGCTATTATCCTCGTCCCGGTGAACGCTTACCTCATACCAATATGCTTTCCAACAAGTAATCTTGCGTGACGGGCCGCATGTCTCCTCCACTGCGAACGGCAGACCTGACTTCGTTACGGAGGCATGCCGCCCGTCATACCTCAGGAACACAGATTGGTATCACATCATTCGATGATACAGGTTTAGCATGATCCAGATGGTCCCTCCGACGAAGAGAACCATGATCGCTAAAGTGAATATCAACGCGAACACGTTCCACCGCGCGGCTGATGAAGTGTCCAGATGCAGGAAGTAATACAAGTGCACCAGAATCTGCACGATGCCCGCAATGAAAATGCCGGCCAGGATCGCTGAGGAGGACCAGGTACCACTCATCACCAAAGCAAACGGAATCGCGGTCAGAATGAGGGAAAGAACGAAACCGGTAAGGTACGATTTGAGGCTTCCTCTGCTGGCGCCGGTGCTGTCGATATATGCTTGACTCATTTACATAACTCCCATCAGGTAGACGATACTGAATATGCCGATCCAGACGATATCCAGAAAATGCCAGAACATACTCAGGCGCATCAGCCGTGACTGAACAGGAGAGGTCAACCCTTTGACGGCCACCTGAACTATCATGACCGCCATCCAGATCAGCCCGAAAGTCACATGGGTGCCGTGAGTCCCTACCAGGGTGAAATAACTCGAAAGGAAGGCGCTGACGTCCGGTCCGTGGCCTGCGGCAATCAGGTTGTGGAACTCTTTGATTTCCATTAAGACAAATCCAAGCCCCAGCAGAAAGGTGACCACGAGTCCGTTCAGGACCCACTTCTTCATGCCTTTGTGCACAGCCAGCATGACCAGACCATAGGTTACGCTGCTGAACAGCAGGAGCAAGGTTTCACCCAAAACGTAAGGCAGTTCGAACAGTTCCTTCCCTGTCGGGCCTCCGGCATAGTTGCGGCCCAGGACGGCAAAGGTGGCGAAGAGCGTCGCAAATATGATGATGTCGCTCATAAGATAGAGCCAAAAACCCAATGCCTGCATCTCGACGGTATCGGGGTGTTCAGCTTCTTCGTTATGAGCGATGCCGATGGTCAAAGCGTCTGTTGTCATCATTCACATCTCCGGTACGGGTTTTGTGATGCTCTGTTCGTCTGCGGAAAGTCATTTCGCGACAGCGGCCATTTGTCGATAGCGTTCATTTTCGATCCGCTCGACCTCTGCGGCCGGGATGACGTAATGGATGTCATCATCCATCGAGCGGGCAATGACCGTGAAAAGCATACCCAGAGCGGCCAATATGGCCAGCCACCAGATGTACCAGATCATGGCGAAGCCGAACACGAAAGCTAATCCGCCGATGATAAAGCCATGCGGCGCGTTTTTCGGCATTTCGATGTCGTTATATCGATCCGGCCGCTGGTAGGCGATGCCTTTTTCCTTCATGTCCGTAAACGCGTCGATTTCATCCACAACAGGTATTTTCGGGAAGTTGTAGACCGCGGGAGGAGAAGATGTCATCCACTCCAAGGTCCGGCCGTCCCATGGATCGCCGGTCTGATCGCCGAGAGCACGGCGCTCCTTGAGGCTCACGATCAATTGAATTCCCTGAAAGAAGATGCCTAGGGCAATCACGGCCACACCCGATGCGGCGACCAGCAGAGGGAGATGCCAGGCCGGGGTGGCATAAAACGCCATTCGGCGGGGCATTCCCATGAACCCCAGCACATAGAGGGGCATAAAGGCGAGTAAAAAGCCGATCAGCCAACACCAGAACGCGCGTTTGCCCCAACTCTCCTTCAAACGAAACCCGACGGCCTTTGGAAACCAGTAGTAATAACCTGCAAGAAGGCCGAACAGCGCACCGGGGATAATCGTATTATGGAAATGAGCGATCACAAACAGGCTGTTGTGGATCACGTAATTAGCGGATGGTATCGACAACAGTACGCCTGAAGTCCCGCCGACAACGAAGGTCACGATGGCCCCCAGGGTCCAGTACATCGGCGTAGTAAATCTTATGCGGCCGCGATACATGGTGAAAAGCCAGTTAAAGGTCTTTACCCCGGTAGGAATGGCGATCAGCATGGTCGCAATCCCGAAAAAGAGGTTGACGTTCGGGCTGGCGCCCATGGTGAAAAAATGATGCATCCAGACCGAAAAGGACAGAATCGTTATTGCCGCAGTTGCCCAGACCATGGATGTATAGCCGAACAGTCGTTTTCCGGAGAAAGTGGCGGTGACCTCCGAAAAGATACCGAAAGCCGGCAGGATCAGGATGTAAACCTCAGGATGCCCCCAGGTCCAGAACAGGTTCACATACATCATCAGGTTGCCGCCGAGCGTGTTAGTGAAAAAATGCATACCCAGGTAGCGATCGAGCGTCAGCATGGCTAGAGCGGCCGTCAGGACCGGAAATGCCCAAACCACGAGCACCATGGTGCAAAAAGTAGTCCAAACAAACAGCGGCATCCGCATGGCCGTCATGCCCGGGGCACGCATTTTTATGATGGTGACGATGAAATTTATACCGGTCAAAGTCGAGCCGATACCCGCGATCTGGAAAGCCCATATCCAATAGTCCACCCCTACGTCGGGGCTGTACTCAATTCCGGTCAGCGGGGTATATCCCGACCATCCGGCTTTGGAAAACTCACCCACACCCAAAGATACCATGATCAGCAATGCCCCGGCTGTGGTCAGCCAGAGACTGAGCGAATTCAAAAAGGGAAAGGCCACATCGCGTGCACCGATTTGCTGCGGCACCACGATATTTACCAACCCGGCCAGGAACGGCATGGCCATGAAGATGATCATGATGGAGCCGTGGGCGCTGAATATCTGATTGAAGTGGTCGGGGGACAGAAAGCCGAGGGAGCCGCCCGTGGCAACGGCCTGCTGAGCCCGCATCAAAATGGCATCGGAAAACCCGCGCAGCAACATGACCAATGCGAGGATAATGTACATGATGCCGATCTTTTTATGGTCGAGGCTGGTCAGCCATTCCTTGTAAAGGTAAGTCCACTTTCTGTAGTAAGTGATCAAGCCCATGATCATCAAGGCCAGGACAACCGAACCAACTACCGCGGTTATCGTGACCGGTTCGTGATACGGAATCGCTGAAAGGCTTAGCTTTCCAAACATATCAATTTTCCTCTGAAACGCGGGTCCTTGCGTGGGTGGAAACAGAGCCTCCGCTCATATGACCGGGATGTTTGCCCCAAGCCGGATCGTATTTGCGCAGGATATACTCGAACAGATCGGGCTTGACTGAAGAGAAATAGGTCACGGGGTGGTAGCCGTCGCTCGGCTTTGCGAGCTTCTCATATCGTTCCAGATCCAGCTTTTCCGGGGATTGTCCGATCTTTTGCACCCACGATTCAAACTCTTCACGGGAAACCGCATTCGCTTTAAAATGCATGTCCGCGTAACCGCGGCCGGTGAATTGCTGATTGTGACCGGCATAAGCGCCTGGTGTATCAGCCAGGAGATGCAATCGGGTTTGCATGCCTGCCATGGCGTAAATCTGGCTGCCCAGTTGCGGGATGAAGAAGGAAGCCATTACGGTGTCAGAGGTGATTTTGAAGCTGACCGGAACATTGACTGGAAAAGTGATTTGATTGACGGTCGCGATATTGTGATCCGGGTAGATGAAGAGCCATTTCCAATCCAGGCATACGGCTTCGATGTTGATGGGCTTGTCGGCCGATGGGATGGGCCTGTACGGATCCAGAGAATGGGTGGTGTTCCAGGCCAGAATCGCAAGAACCGTGACAATGGCAACGGGGACCGCCCACATGAAGAACTCGATTTTACCGGAATGACTCCATTTAGGCATATAATTCGATTCGGTATTGGAAGCTCTGTACTTTAGGGGAAACCACAACGCCATGATGAAAACGGGAATGACGACGATCAGCATGAGCACGATGGCCGCAATGATGACGAAGCGCTCCGCCTCGCCAATCGGTCCTTTGGGGTCCAACACTAGTATCGTGCTGCAACCTCCGAGGACAGTTACGGCACATAGGGATAATATGCCGACAAAAATGCAATATTTGCTTCTCTTCATTTGTCCCCCGGCGTCCCAACGGTCTATAATCTTTAAGTAAACAGGTCTTAATTTGAGCAATAACTTCGAGTATTCACGGGCCTGTGGCCTCATTGGGGCGTACGCATATTATTACGCTCCAGCGTCTCAATTACCAGTTTTAGACGACCGAGCATCTAAAAAGTTTCCCGTGGCCTCCGGACTGAGCAAACCCCGACGCGACATGAACATGCCACCTCCGGCCGTCATATGGAGAATCATCGACCAGGAGCCTTTCCATGCGATTGACAACGTATCGTTTAACCGCGGCTTAACTGAAATTTTGGGGACTCGAAAAAAAACCGCGGAGCCTGGCAAAGATACCTGTGGGCAAGATTCTGAACATCTTCCGAACATACCGGCTATATGCTGAAAACGATCAACGGGCCAGTTATTTAATTTAGTGGCGGGAGCGACGAGACTCGAACTCGCGACCTCCGGCGTGACAGGCCGATTTGAAACTACTATCATTCGAGTTCTTGCACGATAACCCCAGTGATTTCCCCCCGTTTTGATCCAGATTCATCCGAATAAGATCTGATTGATCCTGAAAAATAGTAACTGACACCTTCCATTCTCTACCCTGTTTCGGCAGTAGAGGGGGTATTTTCCATACCCAATATTGTACCTTGTTTTCAGTATTGACACACCGTTCAATACGGTGCGACGATTAAACAAACCCTGAAGGCCAGGCTCGGCTGTGGGGAGTGGAATGGCGGACCGACAAATCAGTGCCGTGAAGGCACTCAAAGATATTCGCGCGGGCATGAGTGACCCTGCGCTGATGGAGAAGTACAAGATTTCTCCGGTGGGTCTCCAAAGTCTTTACGAGGAACTGGCATCCCTTGGATTGCTGAGCACAAGAGATTGCCAAGAATCTGCCTCTCAAAAAATAAAGGTAAACGTAAAAGATTTCTTAAAGGATTTCAGGAAAGGCCTGACCGATGGCGACTTGACGGAGGTCTACGGGCTTTCTCGGGCGGCTCTTCACTTGCTCTACAATAGACTATTGGAACTCAAAGCTATCGTGCCAGAGGAACTATTGGGTAGCGAATTCTTCTTGGCCGAGGCGGTTGCACGCGGAAATCGCCGAGACCTGGAGAGATATTGCCTCGATTTCGAGCTGGTCGTTGTGGAAGCCGGTGATCCCACGCTAAAAGGGACCGTCAAGGACATTTCAGAAACAGGAATTCGGTTGGCAGGAATCAAGGCTTTTCCGGGAGACATCTTGACGCTCGTTGTGCATCCGGACTCTTTTCTGGAGGTGAATTCCTTCAGATTCAGGGCAGAGTGCAGGTGGTCAGACACGCTCGGTGGGGTTTATGTGACAGGCCTGAGAATTATTGAACTCTCGGAGGCGGACTGCAAAGAGATCAGGAAACTGATTCCTCTACTTGAGCTGTGTTGTTGAAGCAACGTGCCGACTTGCAGGTGGATGCAATTCGTAGGATTTTCGGGTTACTATCGGTGTTAAGTACATCGTTTCTCCACCGCCGGTCAGAGAGTCGGGTCATATATGATGCTCCAAATATAGCCTATCAACGATAGGCTTTGAAGAGGACGGGCCTTAACATATGGCGGCCGGTTTTCTCCGCATTTGTGTTGAAGCATTTTCTCAAGACGTTCAGTCTGGAATGGTAGATCGTCAACTCATGAACAAGTACGGCATAGATTCCGCTGGGGATCTTTATCGGGTTTTTAAGAGGCTCATCATGATGGGCGTCATAGACCTGAACCAAATAAGATATCGCTTGCCAGAAGGATGGCGAGCGAAGTTGAAGAGGTATGATCCCCCGGCACTCGGCAAGGGGGAATCCTCGCGAAAGTACGTGCGTCAAAGGCCCAGGAAGAAATTGTTTGGCAAAATTGAGATTTATGAGGCAGGAACTTGCGGTGAAGGCTACCAAATCCTAGATGTATCCGAGGCGGGCCTATTGATAGCCGGCATAAAAACGTGGGAGGGCGACGTAAAGGAACTCACCATCCCAGCGATAAACTTCGACGATGTTCAGCCCATATCTTTCTCGGCGGAATGCAGATGGTTAAACACGTTGAGAGCTGGTTTCCGAATTATTCGGATTACTCCAGGTAATCTGGCTGAATTGAAAAAGTTCATGCACGTTTTTACATTCGAGGGATTATGAACCCGCACCTTTCACCTGACCTGTCCCTTGGCCCGAAATCGCTTAGCCGTATCCACGTAAGGGAGGAGAGGAAAGTCGTGTTTGACCGAGGGACGGGGGTTGGGTACGCCCAGGAATCGCATGAACTTAGCTTATACAATAGCGCGACTATGATTTGGCTTCTCTCGGTTTTAGGGCAAACCATACGGCAACCTTTTTGGGGCCTTTGACCGAGACTTGCTGTCACTGCGGCGGCTCCATGATCGAGATCAAAAGCATAATCATGTTTTCCATCCGAGATCCTGCAACGCTATTAGCGTGGTGTGGCACATGTGGTCGTTCCGCGCGTCTCAGCCAGGATTTTCCTGTTGCCTGGTACGAGAGGATCATCAGAAAAATGTGATTTCCATGAGGGCTAGCAGCCCTAGGGTGGGGTTTTTTCGAGGACCGCATCCCTGAGATTGGGCAGATCTGTTGTTGAGGTCCTGGGGAATACGTAAGTGCAAGTGAATCTGGCAAAGCGTGTTATCGATGCCGCGGCAGCTCTTAAGGACATACGGTCGGGGATGAGCGATACTTCTCTGATGAAAAGGTACAACCTTTCGCCCGGGGGGTTAGAAAGCCTCTTCAGCCAATTAGTAGCACTAGGTGCGATAAGGCAGATCGATGCAAGAGAACTGTTGAGAAACATCAGGTCCGGAATGACCAACAAGGACCTCATGCAGAAATACGGGTTGTCCAGAAACGGGCTCAAGAGGATCTTTGAAGAAATGACGCAGGCGGGGATTGCCTTCTTTAGGGACAGAAGTGGATTTCGTGAGAAAAAGAGAGTCAATGTTCGGGCAATTACCGAAGATATCCTGGAGGGAATGACAGAATCACAAATCATGGAAAAGTATGGCCTCTCATCTCGCGGACTTCAGAGCACCTTTTGGAAACTCGCGCACTCTGGCATTCTGACATGGGACGAGCTTCTGGGTATCTATCCGAACTTGGACGATTCAATCACTCTTCGCGGCATCCGCGACGCAATGAGAAGCTACCCAATCCTAACTATTGAGGTCTTTGAAGAGAACAATCCCCAAAATGCCGGGCAGATTATAGACGTCTCGAATAGGGGATTCGGGGCAAGAGGGCTCCTTGCCAGAGTGGAGGAGGTCAAGACCCTGATGCTTGTTCCTTCTGAGATCATGGACATCAACCCGATAAGGGTTCAGGCAGTATGTAGGTGGTTCAGGCCTAATCAGAGTGAAGGGGGCTTATCGGCGGGATTTGAAATTGCCGATATAGACCAGAATGGTGCAGCCGCTCTGGACGAATTGCTGGAAATAATGACTCTGACCTTCGAATGACCCTGAAGGGCTATTAGATGCTTAGGCCTTTTGGTGGGAAGCGGCTTTGATGTAGGCTTCTTGAGTGAAGCGCTGGGGGGACAATGGCCAAAGTAAAGATCAGGGTAAGTGCCAGCGAAGTGGCTCGGGATCTTAGGACCGGAATGAATGACTTCGAACTGATGGAGAAGCACCGCTTGGCCCCGGAGTTGCTCCGGTACGTCTTCCGGAGACTGGTCGAAGTTGGACTGATGACGGAACTTGAGTTCTATGAACGAACCAGTTTGTCTGAAAGCGCCATCTTCAGGGCTTTTACAGGAGAATCACGTGCGTGCCTGAAATGTCATCGATGCGGCCGGACCTTAACCGAGGAGGAGGTCTGCGGCTTCTGCACAGCGATCAGCGGTGAATGATTTGAAAAAGGCGTCACCCAATAAAAGGCCCTCTGTCAAGGGAAAAAACATCCCTATGGCAAGGAAAGGATCGTTTCCTTGCTGAGGGTACAGCCGAAAAAGGGGTCACGTCTTCTACTGGCTCATGTGATCTTGAATAAAGGGATGACATTGCTTGTCAATCAAGACATCTAAAGAAAAGGGGTCACGTCTGCTCTTGGCTCATGTTGAGGTGTCATGCGGCTTCCATGCCTCAGGGGTGAGCCGGAAGATGGCTTGGGCCCACTTTCGGAGTGCTCCACAAGTGGCATGCTTTGCCTGGATGGAAGATTCCTTGACATAGCTTCGTCCTGTCGCGTAGGCTATGTGCCCATCGCCTGAAAGGCTGCAACAGCCTTTTTTCTTAAACCACCGCAAGACCTTATATCTACCTTGCCAGGCGTCTCTCCGGAGAAACCCTTGCCACCATAGGGAAAGCTTTTGATCCGGGCAACTACAGTAGCGTGAGCAGCGTGGTTTCTCGAGTGGAGAAGGAGATCCGGGCAGACAAAAGGCTGAAAAGACGCGTGGCCGCCATCGAACGACAGCTCCACTGACCCATTTCCTACACATGAGCCAAGACCGGACCGGACCCCCATCGGAGCAGACCCGAAGAGTGGTGCCAACGATCATTCTTCGAGGAACGCCCACTGATGCGTCTCTGACATCCGCTTGTCAAGTTCGAACTGTTCAACAACTCCCGACGCGACCAATTTCCTGAATAGGCTCCGAAGTCCCTTTGCGGAAACTCCGTATCGTTTCATGAGAGATGAATCGTCCATTCCAGACCTGATGCATTCGGCAGCATCCTTTGCGCTGACAGCCGGCTTTTCTCTATTACTTTCAGGAAATTTGGTCTGCTCAAGATCTACCACGACCGAGCCGGGAGACAGGGAACTTCTGCGATCGACGTCCGACTGCTTGAACAGTCCAGTGGCTACCAACTGGTCCATGAGACTGTTGAGTGCTTTGGCAGAGAGATTGAGTTCCCCCATTAGTGCGGCCTCGTCCATGCCGGAATTGATCAGATCGAGGACCTTTCTTGCCGAAATCTTAACGGGGGGATGCCTTTGCGTTGTCGCCCGCGCGGCCAAAGGCTTGTCGGGGGCACCCTCTAGTACAAGGCGTGTGAGCCTTCGGCGTTCCATGGCATTCGCGACATTGATCAAGATCTCGTTCCTTTCAAAAGGCTTGATGACATAACCGTACGCTCCGAGTTCTACAGCAAGCACGCCCGTGTCCTTGTCATCTATCGCGGTGACCATAAGCACCGCCACTTCCGGATATAACGACTTCGTGATTTGCAGAAGATCGATGCCGGACATTCCGGGCATCATGACGTCTGCCAAGACGAGATTGAACGAGTTCGATTCAAGTGCCTTTAGCGCCTCTTCTCCACTGAAGACCACTCGACAGTCGTACCCTTCAGGGGTCAAGTAACGCCTAAGTAGATCGCCGATGTACGGCTCATCATCTACGATAAGAACCTTTATCCGCCGGTCTTCCATCACAGCCCCCCAGGCCCGCACGCTCTCCCACTCGTCTCAGGAACGAATGTAGCCCGACCGTGATCGGGATCATGCTAATTCGAGGTTGGGTTCTTCGGTACCTAGTCAGCGGGTTGTCCCTCCGGCGTCGTGAAGGGATCATCCGGCCTCCCGCGGGACTTCGCAGAGCGAAAACCTCGGGACTCTGCCGACAGAGGTATTTACTCACAAGTCTAAGTTTACCTCACTACCGACTGATCCTCCAAGGCTTTTTCACTGCATGGATGTTCCTGCTGAAAAGGAAAAAGGGGTCAAGTCCGCTCTTGGCCAATGTCTAGGCTCATCCGACAAGTGCGTACTTTGTCAGATGTAGTGCATAGATTTTGAGGACGAAGAATTCACGGTCACGGAATCCATAAGCTTGTCTTTGCAGTGTTTTGATTTTGTTGTTGGTTGCCTCCAATGGGCCTGTGGATA
>JACRDF010000037.1 GCA_016212925.1 Desulfomonile tiedjei | reverse complement strand
CGAAGAAGAGTTCAAAAAGGAACTCGAACAGTACATCTACTACTACAACAACCTAAGACCGCATCAAGCCCTAGGGGGGAAAACTCCCCTAGAATTCCTCGAGTCTTGTCCACGAATTACTTGACACGTACAGCAATGACAGACCCCAACCCTGTCATTGCGAGCTCAGCGAAGCAATCTCTGCCTTTACGCGTAGGGGATTGCCACGGGCTTCGCCCTCGCAATGACAGTTGTAACACTCCCCACAATGACAGACGCAGCCTTTCTACAACTCTTCATACAAATCGCGCCACTCGGGATTCATGCCATTGATGAGGTCGATCTTTTTCCGACGCGGGCCCGCCTTGATTTGCTTCTCACGGGCGATTGCGGCTTGGACATCGTCTGTCATTTCATAAAAGACAAGCTTGTGAACATTGTACCGTGCCGTGAATCCCTCAGCGAGCTTTTCTCGGTGTTCGTACACGCGCCGGGTCAGATCGCGGGTCACGCCCGTATAAAGGACCGTGTTGTGCTTGTTGGTTAGAATATATACGTAGTATTCCTTGCGCATGTTCCTTCAAGGTGGCACCTGGTAGGGGGGGCTAGCCTGCCATCTTAACATGTCATTGCGAGCGCAGCGAAGCAATCTCTGCCTTTGCGCGTCTGAGATTGCCACGGGCTTCGCCCTCGCAATGACAGTTGTAAGCAATCTCTCTTTTCAGGCCCCATTTTTTTTGCATCAACATCACGTTATTTCTGGTTTTTACAACAAATTTCTGATATATTTCCGCTACGGTTTGTTTTGCATTTGGCTGTCGCTGTTCGAACGGTCAGAAAAATGGTGTGTGGCGCGGGCTTTCCAGCCTGCCATTACGACACCTGACCTGAGGCTAGGCAGGCTGGAAAGCCTGCCCCACAGGGACAGTCCATCTCTAGTGGGACTGAATGACTGCGGTAAGCGATTACATTTTTCTTGACACTGCGAGCCGGTTGGTGTTACAAGACTGTAAATCCAAAAGGTTCGCAAACCGCGGCAAGAACGTTACTGCCGCATTTGAAGAGGCCTCAAGCTGCACCCCACCCTGTGCACAGGTGTCGGGGGGAAGCGAGGGGCGTCCTGGTTGTCGCGTGGATTTGTTAGGTGTGTGTTAACTGCCTTCGGGCTATTTTTGTCGATCTAGTGGATTGGGAGGAAGAGATGAAAAGATTATTGACGATTTTGGTGGCAGGGCTGCTGATAGCCACTCTCACCGCACCCGCGTTTGCATGGGAATTCGCCATGACGGGTGAGTTTGAGTTGCGCTATCGGTACATCTCCCGAACCGGCCCCAGTGACTTGTTCGGTAACGCGGACATAGCGCAGGCCCAGGGAATAATTGGTCAGCGCTCGACCATCGGCCTGTCAGGGCCTGTGGTCAATTATGCTCCTTTCAGCGCTGCAGCCGGCACCTCCGGCACAGCCCTGTCGGTCCAGGTGGAAGGCTACTCGGTCATGGGCTCGGATGCCGCGTTCCTCGAGCAGCGTGCAGAATTCTACCCTGAGGTTCGTGTAAATCCGGCAGTTCGGTGGAGGGGCACCTACGCCTTGCAGGGCAACCTCAATGGCCCGTACACTAGCGGCAGCCAGAACTGGGCGGACAATCCGTTCTACTCTCCTTGGATTACGATGGAATCAAGGGGATCCGCCACTCAGAAGTCCGCGTTCGCAGTTGGTGTATGGCGACACTCATGGCTGACGGCCCAGACCCCCTGGGGCATTATAGCCGCCGGCTATCGTCCTGGGCCTTTCGGAATAGGCCTTCTGTACGGCGACAAGGACATCAACACCAATAGCGTAACCATCGTTGCGCCTTACGGACCGCTGACTGTGATGTGGGGTATTTATAAGGGCCCTGGAATCGCATACACCGATCCGGGATCTGTGGCTGGGAGTGATCCCGGCTTCGACTCGGCCGCTGCGGGCCATCAGTTGGTAGCGCTGATGACTGACCAAAACCTTACCAGGAACATCAACTTCTATGCCGCCTTCACCTATAGAAACGGCCCTGTGGACACGGGTGTGTTGTGGCGGCATTTGCAGCATCAGGGCACACATGGGGCTGCATACCCGGCCGCTCTCGCTCCGTCGTTCAGAAATGACCAGAACCCTGATTTGGGCGGTCTAACCGGCGGGACCTTTTTGAATGTAGTAGGCGGGGTGCCGATGTATACCGGCAACGAAGCTGTAGTGGCAGTGAACCCTTATTTCAAGTATAACAACGGTCGCTTTTTCTTCAACGCTGAATTCGCCCAGGAGTATGTAGAGGTTTTCCGAAGCGGCGGTCGTCCGGTAAGTGGAAATCCTTACGGCTGGGTGGTTGAACTCGGCGCTCTCTGCGGCCCGTCGAAAGTCACATTCTTTCACTGGCTGAAAACCGGCCAAGACAGGCGCGGCGGAGTTTTCGCTCCGACGAGCGCGATCGGTACGTTTGGCGCTGCGCAGGTCGCTGACAAGTTCGAGGGGTTTGTTAGTTTCACCGGGTCTACGTCAGCTCTGAGGCCTTACACTTACCTGTTGGACTTGTACGGGACCGGTAGCAACGATTACAATAACTATGGGGAGACCCGCTATAACGACTTCGTTGCCTACGCCGGAAGGGTGGATTACGCGGTTGCGGCAAACCTGAACCTCTGGGGTTCGTATATCTACGCCATGAGGCAGAGCAACACCGCTACGCGTATGGGCCAGTTCAATGGCTTCACTGGTGCTACCTTGTCTGGAATAGCACCTCGGGCGGCAAGTTCAGCCACCACGGCCGTGCCGAACATTCCCGACAACTATCTCGGATGGGAAGCGGACTTCGGCGTGGATTGGAAGCTGCTGGAAGGTCTGACCTTCAAGGGCCTGTTCGCATACTGGCAGCCCGGCCCGTGGTTCCCGTGGGCTTATGTTGATCAGTCGACAGGGACCACCACCACGGTGGGCGGTATCACCACCAATATCAGCCCCAACCGTGGCATCGATGCTCTGATCGGTGTCCAGGGTAGCTTGCTGATGGAATTCTAATCTTGAATGCGGATAAAGGGCACGGCATGCCGTGCCCCTGTTAACAAAAGCCCGGAGGCAATCGCCTCCGGGCTTTTTTATTCCACCGGAGAGGAACAGAAGATTTTCACCGCAGAGAACGCAGAGTGCGCAGAGAAGAGCTAGGGTCGCACGGCCGTGCGACCCTACACTCCGTGTCCTCTGCGATATCCGCGGTGAACAATCTTGAATTCACCACAACGCGCGCGGAGGCAACAATGGATTTGAACAAAACCACCGACGCCATTATCGGCGCGGCCATTGCAGTTCATCGGGCACTTGGACCGGGTCTGCTGGAATCGACCTACGAGGCATGCCTGGCGTATGAGTTGGCCGAACATGGGCTCAAAGTGGAACGACAAAAAAGCCTGCCCGTGAAGTATCGCGGAGTTGACCTGGAATGCGGATATCGGATTGACTTACTGGTAGAAAATGCGGAGATCGTTGAACTGAAGACGGTCGAGAGACTGGAGCCTATCCACGAGGCTTAGCTTCTCTCTTACTTGAGGCTGTCGGGTGTTCCCATCGGCTTGCTGTTGAACTTCAATGTCACAGAACTGCGACGCGGAATACGTCGACTGGTGAACAACTTGAAGGAGAAGTAGCATCGGCGCACGACTGGCGGCATAGGAGAAGAGTTTCACCGCAGAGATCGCTGAGCGCGCAGAGAAGAGGCAAGGACGCACAGCCGTGCGTCCTTGCCCTCCGCGTTCTCTGCGTTCTCCGCGGTGAAACTCTTCTGCTTTTATTCAGAACGAAGACGGCCGGAAGAGCGATGGTCCCTTTCCGGCCGCGTGTAAGGTTCGGGAGGCGGGTTTTCAGAAATCGTCGAAATCCAGGCCCAGGTCATCCTCAGCAAAATCATCGTCCATATCCAGGGAGGATAACAGGTCGGCGGAGCGGCCCTCCAGGGGGTCCTCAAAGTCTGCAAGCGCGTCGGCCAGCGACTCGTCGTTCATATGGCCGATGTAGTAATCAATATTGTGTGAGTGAGGCATGCGGCTCCTCCCATTTCAGTGGATGCGGTTGCCAAGCAACGGAAATTAATAAAGCATACCGAATGGATATTGTCAATACTTAAAGTAATAGTTTATGAAATGACCGGCGAGTGCCTGAGAGAATGGGGCAAGATAACAGTAGATGCGCTGTAGTGTGCAGAGGTTGATATTGTAGGGGCGAGGCATGCCTCGCCCAAGGGCGACACGTGTGGCGCCCCTACCAAAGGCATGCCTAACCTTCGACCAGGGAAGTGATGCTGTGGAAGTTTCGCGCGTATTCCTGGTACCTGCGGGAATTGGCCTTGTGGTATTCCTTATCTTCATCGGTGGTTTCCCGGACAGCGCGCGCAGGGACTCCGATCGCGACCTTATTGGCAGGGATTATGGTGCCGGGCGAGACCACGGCTCCAGCGGCCACGACAGCGCCTTGTTCCACCACGGCCCCGTCGAGCACCAGCGCGCCGATGCCGATCAACGCGTCGGGCTGGATGGTGCAGCCGTGCAGGGCCGCTCGATGTCCCACTATTACGCGGTCCCCGAGGTTCAAGGGGAACCTTCCCCCTGTCACATGGAGCATGCAGTGGTCCTGAATGTTGACGGCCTTGCCGATGGTTATCGGGTACACATCCCCGCGAACCACCGTGTAAAACCACAGATTACTGTCCTCCCCGATTTCCACATCCCCGAGGACGATCACACCTGGCGCCAAAAAGACGTTGTTTCCTATCCTGGGCCTGATGCCCTTGTACTCGTAGATCATGCTTGCCTTCTTCTCTCGTCATTTCAAAGCGGCAGTAATTCCTTATGATGTCAGCATGCAAGGATATGGTGAGGCTCGGAGTTTTCACGGTCATCTCGATACTCTTTCTCCGAGCAAGGCCGGCAGAGACGCCGGCCCCCACTGTACGGACATTTCATTGGTGGGGGCCGGCGTCTCTGCCGGCCCATCTACTCACAAGGAGCCACCATGCCCAACCCACATATATTCCTCAAGTTCCGGCCACTTTCTAGCCGGGTTATCCAGAATATAATTGAGCTTCTCCATCAGTTCTTTTTGGTCTCGGACAATCCGATCGAAGTATTCATCCTGCCAGACGGCTCCGACTCTTCGGAAATCTTTTTGCAGGCAACTGGCTGTAAATGATTTCCAGCTATGGAGGATTTTCTGTAGCGAAAATCCTTGGACAGGGGCTACGACGACATGTACGTGATCATCCATCACAACGTAGGCCAACAAATCGTATCGCTCTCCAGCGAAGTGCTTAATCGCATCTGCTACAATGGTTCTTTCTTCGTATTCTAGGGATGACTGCGAAGCAGCCAAACGCCAAGTGACAAAATAGGTGGAACCATCCATTCGCCAGTGGGGGAGCTTCCCGCGGTACATGGTGAGGGTCGGAGTTTTCACGGTCATGCCGATACCCTTTTTCCGAGCAAGGCCGGCAGAGACGCCGGCCGCCACCAATGAAATGTTTCTAAGTTACGAAAGCCGCCAACGCTTTAGACAACCTTGTTGCAAAGGACTCCCAGGACTAAACTCTGTTTCCCGCTGCGACCACGGACTGGAAGAATTGCGAAGACAAGGACCGCGTGCGTTGCGGGTTGAAGCCGTCGTCGATGCCGCGTATTTCTTCGAGGCTGACAACTCGTTTCAGCGACCTGTACCATTTGAATCGAATCACCATGACCTTGCCGGCATTCGGTCCGGAAGACGCGACGTGCTCTTTAACGTCCTGCGGGTCGAAATAGCCCATTTCGTCCAGATTGTTGTAGAGGTTCTTGGGTTCGTCGAGGTACCAGTCGTCCAAGCGTCCTGTCCCTACCGCGCCCACCCTGTTGACATAGAACAGCAGGGGCATCCCTCTACGCATCCCCTGAAGACCCGCAGGATAGCTGTAGGTGAGATTATTGCTGAAAAGCTGCCTGTGACCATCCCCCGCGCCCTCGGCGAACAGGGTGCCCTGGTGAGCGTCCAGGCGAGGCAAATTGAGCAGATGAGAGGCCCTCTTTTTGTCCATAGGAATCAGCAGCGGTTTTTCGTTTCTGGTCCGGATGGTCAGGGGATAGAAAATCGTTTCAAGGTCGTAGAGTTCCAGAACACGCGCTGGTGGGTGCACTATGATATCAGGACCGCTGCGGGTAATCCGGTGCCATGCGTTGAAGATAAATGGAAAGCGATGGTCTGAACGTATCCGATATCCGAGGCCGTCTCCCTCGGTTCTCACCTCATAACCGAGGGAAAGCAAGAAATCCTTTATAAAACCCATCACCTGGGAATAAGGAATCGAGCGGTAGAGAAAATGCTTGCAGAATCTGACGCGCGAATTCTGCTTTACCCCGCAACTCGAAGAGATTCCTTCAAATATGAAACCGGACGTCCTCAAACTCCCCGTTAGTGGCGGGGCGACCATCTCCGGAAGAACGACAGTGACCTTCGAGACCCCGGAATCCGCCCAATCCAGGATTTCTTCCGAGATGAACCTGTTGTCAATGCCGAACTCGGATGCGCCTGGCCCCATCCCAAGCGCAATCAAACGGACCTCGTCCTTGTTTTCCCACTTCCAGACAGAGACGCAGCGGATGGTCTTGTCAGTTTCAAGGAGTCTGCACCGGATCGCTCCGGGCAAATCTGCTCGAAATGCGTCCTGAAGGGCATCAAGGACCTCGGGGTCGTCGTCGGTCCACGGTTTGAGGATGCTCTCGATGGCCTGGCGATCCTTGTCCAGGGCTTGCCTAAGAATCATTTTCATATCGGACCTTGCGCGTAACCAAAAATAAGTGTCATAAGAAAGGAGAAGGTGATCGCAGAAAGACCGCCGGGTTTTTCGCTTCGGAGGGCGCCCTTGTCTGAACGGGGCGCGCCTCGGCGATCTGGTAACGATCAATCTGAAGAAATAACAACTGGTTATGGAGTATCAGTTCGACATATCATATTGAAAAACTCTCGCCAGTTCAACAATTAAGAACTGCAAGGACTAACCTTGCAGTTAAGCGAGGGCTTTATCGGCTGTCTGTCATTGCGAGGAGTGAAACGACGAAGCAATCTCAATGGTGACGGGAGAGATTGCTTCGTTGCGCTCGCAATGACAGCATTTGCTCCCTCCGTAACTGAATGGATGAGGCAAGGAGTAACTTTATGCCAAGGCCCAGGGAACCTTACGCGGTAGTGGGAGCCAAGGGTATGCTCGGGTCGGACCTGGTCCGGCTCATGCGGGAATCGGGCATTTCTACGATACCGCTGGACGTGGACGAACTCGATATTCGTCGCGCGGAATCAACGGTGGAGGTACTGTCGAAGCTTAATCCTGGTGTTATCATAAACGTTGCCGCTGTTACCGACGTGGACGGATGTGAATCCGACCCTGCCGCCGCGTTCAGCGTCAACGCGCACGGTGCCGCGAACCTCGCCGAAGCCGCCAGAGTGTGTGGCGCTTTCATGATTCACTTGAGCACCGATTATGTGTTCGACGGAACCAAGAGATCGCCCTATTTTGAAAGTGACCCCCTGAATCCATTGGGAGTCTATGGCGAGTCCAAGGCCCAAGGAGAGACAGCGGTCTCCAGCTTGCTCCCCGAGAACCATTGTATAGTCAGAACACAGTGGCTCTTCGGTCTGAACGGCAAGAATTTTGTGGAGGCCATATTGAGCGCGGCCGCGCACAGGGATGTTTTGAAGGTGGTGGACGATCAGCGGGGATCTCCGACGTTTTCCGAGGACCTTGCCGCAGCGCTCATAAAGCTGTCCGGCCGCGGTGCCAAGGGAATCGTGCATGTGACCAATTCGGGTGAGACTACGTGGTATGATTTTGCCCGGCAAATTGTTGAACAAGCCGGTATCACCAACGTTCGCGTGGAACCGATAACGACCGAAGAACTGGGCAGACCGGCTCCCCGGCCCGCGTATTCGGTTCTCGACAACTCCAGATTTGTCGAACTCACCGGAGCGGCGCTCCGGAGCTGGGAGGAGGCCCTCGCAGAATACCTGCGCAAACGCCGGGAACGCGAAGGATAAGCGCTTTTGGAGAATTGTCGGGGAGGCCGAACAAAAAGGGCCTCCCCGGACCCCTCCCCAAAAACTTCCATGATTTGGCGCCATTGTCGCTGGCAGCGCCAATGGCGCTATGTAAGATGTTGCGATGTTTCATTTGCTGTAAGGGGTCCTCAAGCGGCTTCGACAATAACTGTTGTGGCAGGGGGGGCTGCTCAGTTGTGTGAGAAGTGGCTTCGTTGTTGCACTCCTTCAACGGAGACCTCCCACTGGGTCATTGCGAGCTTACCGAAGCAATCTCCCTCGGCTGGGTGGCCCGGAGGCCACTGCCTCCGGGTTCCGAAGGAACAAGAGGGGCTGTTGCGAGGACGCTACCCTGTCCAAAGAATGCCGGGAGTACTCGCAGGCTGGAAATCACCTCTTGTCGCTTCGCGACCCTCGGGTGGGGCCGTCCCGCGCAGAACGCGGGATTGCCGGTCATCCCAATAGACAGGCTGGAAGCCTGTCCCACCAGACCTCCGGGCCACCCGGCAGAGACAATCGCCATCGTGGTAACACGATTTCGACATGAGCACGACTTTTGAGACGGCCTCTGCCGTGCGCCCGTACTGCACCGCGCTTTTTTGGGGCAGTTGGAGTATAATGAAGACCCTGCGAGCAGCAGGAATCTTGAACAGCATCAATAAGGCTTGTGCCTCGACGCTTTTCAGGCGCGGCAGATATATGTAGGTGGTCTTCACAGCCGCGCGAAAATGGAAACTCAAGGAAAATAGACCCATGGGAATGACTATCACTGAGAAAATTCTAGCGGACCACGCGGACCTGGAACTGGTAAGGCCCGGTGATCTGATACAAACACGCGTGGACATAGCCTTGGCCAATGACATTACACTCCCCTTGGCGCTGAAACCTTTTCAGGAAGCCGGCGGCAAGCGCGTATTCGACCGGGAAAAAGTCGTCGTAGTCCTTGACCATTTCAATCCTGCCAAAGACATCGAGTCGGCCATGATGCATATCAAATCGCGGGCTTTCGCCGAGGAAATGGGCCTTGTCCATTTCTACGATGTGGGCACCATGGGGATCGAACACGTGCTGCTCCCTGAACAAGGCCTCGTGGTTCCGGGCGACCTCGTGGTTGGCGCTGACAGTCACACGTGTACCTATGGCGCGCTGGCTGCTTTCTCCACAGGCGTAGGGAGTACGGACTTTGCTGCGGCTATGCTTACAGGGACGTGCTGGTTCAAGGTTCCCGAGTCCATGCGCTTTGTGCTGAAAGGTAAGCCCGGCCCTTGGGTCGGAGGGAAGGACGTGATCCTCCACATCATAGGTCAGATCGGCGTGGACGGCGCCCTGTATAGGGCCATGGAGTTTGCCGGGGAGGGGGTCGGCCACCTGACCATGTCTGATAGGTTTACAGTCACCAATATGGCGATAGAAGCCGGAGCGAAAAACGGTATCTTCCCCTTTGACGAGGCCACCGCATCATTTGCCGATTCTCACGGCTCGCGCCCGTACAAGGTTTATGAGTCCGATCGGGATGCGGAATATGCGGAGGCGCTGGAAATAGACCTGAGTTCCCTGGAGCCGGTAGTGGCCCTGCCATTTCTACCTGAGAACGTGCGGCCGATATCCGATGTTAAGGGAATGAAGGTGGACCAGGTCGTGATAGGATCTTGTACCAACGGCAGGATAGAAGATCTTCGAATCGCCGCTTCCATACTTAAGGGTAACAAGGTAGCCAAAGGGGTGCGATTAATCGTGATTCCGGGCACACCCACGATAATGATGCAAGCGATCTCCGAGGGGATTGTGGAAGAGATGATCAAGGCGGGCGGAGCTGTTTCTACGCCCACGTGCGGGCCGTGTCTTGGGGGTTACATGGGCATTTTGGCTCGTGGAGAGCGCGCAGTATCAACGACCAATCGGAATTTTGTCGGTCGTATGGGGCACCCCGAGAGCGAAGTTATTTTGTCTTCGCCCGCGGTAGCTGCCGCCAGCGCCTTGGCTGGATGCCTGGCCGACCCGAGGGATGTGGCGCAGTGATTGGCGACCCCCAGACTTTCAGTAGCCCCTCGGCTACGCGGGCAAGGCCAGAAAAATTCCTCCTGACCCCCTGTGTAAGACAGAGAGTACGGGGGGATGTTGAACCGGATGGAAGATTTGTACAAGAATATGATGTGCATCGACCGCCGGTAACTGAACCCTTACACTTTTTTTGGAAAAAAAGTTTGAAACCTGAAATTTTTACTGGTATGCTCCATATGGATTGCAGGGTGAAATCAGGCTCTCCCAGGAAAAAATGTCTTGACTTCCCTGGATTGTTCTGATAATCAAAATGGCAAACGTGTTTTATTGTCTATAATTCCAAATTCGGTTCCCTGGCTACTGGTCGGTGGGACCTAATAAAAGGAGGATTTGGGTATGGTTAAAAGAATGATCGTTGTGTTCAGCGCTTTGGCTCTGATCATAACCACGGTTGGTGCAGCTAGCGCTTTCATGGCCGGCATGCCGGGTTGTGCTACCACAGGGGACATGATTATGATCCCCATGAAGGTAAAGACCTCTATCTTGAAGGATTCCAAGGGCACACCCGGTGGCGACAGCACCCTGCTTTTGGATGGCTGCGATCAGTACACCGGCGGCTTCCGTCCCTGGGGCGTCTGGAAGGGCACATCTTGCGCCATGAAAGTTCAGATCATCCCGCCGAAGTGCGTTGCTCCCGCATACGGTGGCCCTGTTGCTTGGGGTGCTCCTCCTGCGATTCCCGCGGGCTCGAAACTCGTCAGCAACGTGGAAAGCCTGAAGGTTACTTCACCTGGCTGCAATCCCTGTGTTGTCCCGGGCCTGAAGTATGAAATGGTAAAGAAGCAGGCGGTTAAGTAGAAATAATTCTCGAAGAGCTATATATGCTGAAAAGACCGGGTATACGCCCGGTCTTTTTTTATTACAATGGCCAGAACCGAAACGCCGACTCAGGGCACCAACATAGAGTGGCATTCAAAACAAGGAAATTGTGGGGGGCTCGCGGGACGCGGGATTGCACAAAGCAGTTTCCCTGGTAAAATACCCCTTTTCACTCAACAGCGGCGCGCGGCTCGGCCACCGCGCCAGCGCCAGGAGGTAGGCGAGGTGACTGCTCCCCCATACGTTTTGATCGTCGATTTTGGCGGCCAATACACCCAGCTTATTGCGCGACGCATTCGGGAAGCCGGCGTTTACTGCGAGATTCACCCCTTTAATCGAGCTATGGAGGTTGTCGAGCAAAAGAAGCCGGCTGGAATTATACTGTCCGGCGGACCAGCAAGCATCTACGACGAGAACTCGCCCCAGCTCGACAGTCGGATTCTTCAACAAGATGTGCCCGTTCTGGGGATCTGTTATGGCCTGCAGGCGATAGCTCACGTCCTCGGAGGGAAGGTGGAGCCGGCGCAGCGGGAACGAGAGTATGGGCGGACCCACCTAGCAAGTGTCCTGGCGGATTCGGTCCTCCTTGACGGAGTTCGCGAAGGGGCACAGGTGTGGATGAGCCACGGAGACAAGGTTGTTCTTCCGCCCGCGGGCTTTCAGATATCTTCACGGACTGCGGAGACCGCGGTGGCTTCCTTTGAAAGCGAAGACCACCGTATTACGGGGGTGCAGTTTCATCCGGAGGTAGTGCATACGCCTGAAGGTTCAAGGATTTTAAAGAATTTTCTGTTTCAGATCGCATGCATCAAGCCAGAGTGGTCAATGGCGTCTTTTGTCGGCACGGTGACTGCCGAAGTGAGAGCCCTGGTAGGCAAGGACCATGTCGTGGCCGCGCTGTCCGGCGGAGTAGATTCATCGGTCATGGTGGCCCTGTTGCACAAAGCCTTGTCGGACCAACTTCATCCCATCTTCGTCAACAACGGGCTTCTGAGAAAGGGAGAGGTGCATGAAGTATTGTCCACCTTTCAGGATCATCTCGGCATCAAATTGGATTATGTGGACGCTTCCGATCGATTCCTAAGCAAACTTCGCGGGGTGACTGATCCGGAACGCAAAAGAAAGATCATTGGAGAGGAGTTCATCAGGGTTTTCGAGGAAGAGTCCTCAAAGTTCCCTGATGTCAAATTTTTGGCACAGGGCACACTCTATCCGGACGTTATAGAAAGCGTTTCGTTCAAGGGCGGTCCGTCCGCTACGATAAAAAGCCACCACAACGTTGGAGGCCTGCCCGACAGAATGCACCTCAAGCTAATAGAACCCCTGAGAGAACTCTTTAAAGACGAGGTCAGGGAGCTGGGTATGGAGTTGGGGGTCCCCGAAAGCATAGTGTGGAGGCACCCGTTCCCCGGACCCGGACTGGCCGTCAGGATCCTCGGGGAAGTCACACCCGAAAGGGTAGCGCTACTGCAAGAGGCGGACGCGATCGCAATGGAGGAAATCCGCAAGGCCGGTCTGTACCGCGATATTTGGCAGGCATTTGTGGTCCTGCTACCCGTCCGCTCAGTGGGGGTCATGGGAGATGAGCGCACCTATGAGCATGTCGCTGCGCTTAGAGCTGTGGAGGCAACTGATGGGATGACCGCGGACTGGTTTCCCATACCGCATGAAGTGCTGGGTGCGATTTCAAACCGCATAATCAGGGAGGTGCGTGGCATCAACCGAGTGGTCTACGACATATCGTCGAAGCCTCCCAGCACCATCGAATGGGAGTAATATCCATCCCCCTTCATGCGAATAATATCAGGTCGCGCTCAAACAGTGAATAATCAGGTACATCCGGCACTGACCTGAGCGACCTCAGGGCCGTGGCAACCAAGACCGGTGATGTTTTGGCTGCTGGGTGCCACTGACCTGGGCACCAGGTCAGTGCTGATTTGGGTTCGAGAAACCTTCATCGTTTGAAAGCGATTCCGTATAAGCGTGGCGGGTATCCCGCGTTCGTGCCGACCCACGTTAATATCACTTATAGCAGTTCTCGAAAGTAATGGCCGATTGCCTCATGGGTGCCACTGCTGGCTTGTCCAGCAGTGCGACTCCATTCGGAAAAGACTTTTAAGAATCACTAGGTTCGATCGCGCATCGGCCTAAATGAAAGCCGTACGGCGCGCACGCCTCGGTGGTGGGGGCTGGGCTCACGTTTTGAACGAAAATGGTAACAGCATTGCTCTCCTGCACACGGATAACAAAAAAAATGGGCGGCATAGAGCCGCCCGCTTCTTGTACACGTGTCGCTTCACTTCACGAACTTCGCAGCCAGCGTTGAATATAATCCTTCAGCTTCTCCATTTTGTCCGCGGGAAAGTCCTCGATTATTCGCTTAATTTCATCATATCTGGGGTCCTCTCGGAGGCGCCGATAAGGTCGGCGTTGATTTTGGGCTCCGGAAACATCAAGCGTACCCATTTTGCTTCTCCTGGTATCAATATTTGATGGGGTTCCATTAGATACGGCACCCGTGTAGTAAAATTCAGGCCCGTTGTCAACGTAAAATTGGCTAGGGTGGTTCAGGGCCTTTTGGGTGTTTTCAAGCCGTATGGCAGTGATGCTGCCCATGAAATCGTGCTTGGGGGGCCACCTCCGCTGTGGCATAACTAATTGGTTTAACAAACTCATATAACATTTTCATTTGACAGGGTTTATTATATCTGCTAAGGCATCCGGAGAGAACATAATCCGGGGTTATGCATGCTTTCTTTGAAATCGACACGATCCAGCGACGTAGTGAAACTGCCAAATCACACACTCTTGTACGGGATAATCCTGGCCGGGCTGGGAGCCCTGGTTAGTTTGGGATCGGTAGCGCGCTTGTACGAATTGAAGGAGTTCTTTCCGCTGAGACTGCCGGAGCAGGTGAACGAGTTCATATTGAGTTACGTCCCGTTCATCTTAGGGACTTTCATGACAACTGTGGCTGCATTGGCAGGCCTGATCGTGGGAATAAACTGGCTTCTCGGCGGCTTGAGAGAAATGGCGCGCCTTCGCGTATCACTTCGCTGGGCAGGCGATTTCTATCGGCCGGAGAGCGTTTCCTTGGGATTGAAAGAGGGAAAGCTTCGATCTTACGAGAAAGCCCCGTCTCTGATCTTCCTGTTGCTTGGAAAGGTATGGTCCAATGCACGGTTCATTTCGGATATTCCCGGCGAAATAGTGCGATGGAACATACGCTTCGTTTGGAAGGCCATAGCCATCGCAATCGTGATTCATTTCCTGTTCAAACTGCTGGAGTACCTGCCGCCGTATCTGGCCGGTATGGGGCTCGGCGCGGGGTACGTGATTCCGTCACCTTTGCCTTTTTACAACCTTCTGCTTGTAGTCTGTCTTCTTCGCTTTGGGATTGCCTTAAGTCTCGTGCCCCTGAAGAAACCCAGAATGGGGCGGGAGATGGATTCCATGATCGTGGAAGGCAAAGGCCATCCGTCCGTATTTTTCGCCATATTGGAAGAGGGGTCGAAGATTTTTGCCCACAAAGGTTTTGCCAACCGGATATCTCGGTCCCGTCCGGTGGTGTGTGAGGACGGAGAAACGTTGATTGGCACGCTCATAGAAGGTTTCCCCGAGCATGTAAGAACCTCGTCTCGACTGGCAGCAATTCTCAGTCTGGCACTGGGCTCAGTGATGGTGTTAGTCGGTTTCCTTCAGATCATACTGATGCAGTATCCCAGTTTTTCGGTGGGGTACGAGGATTTCTTTCGGCTTTACCTGCTCAGCCTGATCGTAGACATCTTGTTGAACGTCTCCATAATTCTGCTTGGCAAGAGCTTCCTGGATCAAGCCCGTTCGTTAATGGCGGTGTACAGGTTCAGGTCGAGCCTTGTTTATGTTGAAGCCAAGGGAGACTTCGAGCGCAAGTTAATTCCGGACCTCAAAGGGATTGTGTCCGCCGAAAGGATGTTCAATCCGTTGAGCCAGAGTGCGTTTAATGTGCGCTATTTTTCTGCGGAGGCCATCTCGGAATCTATCACCCCTGAAGGGGTGCGGGAGTTGGTGGGGCTGGAAACGTCGGGACGCCTGGCCAAGGATGTGGGAAGGCTCAAGTATCTGCCGTTCCAGGTGAATTTTGTAGAAAGGTATCCTTCTTCATGGAAAACCGATGAGGAGGAAGGGTCGGAGGCAGACGAACAGGTGGTGCAGGTGGCGGGTGATCCAGCCGTACACATTGAGGAGACCGACCCTCCAAGCGCGATGGTTTCTTCAGGTAACTTTAGATGATCCTGGAGGGCATGCTCTGTTTATCGCTTGCTGGGTTGATTCCCAGCGCCTTTAACGAGGGGAACTCGCGGTCTGGGACTGTAAGCAGCACGGCCGAAAAGATCGCCTTGGTCTCCGTACAGCGATGCTCCTCGCCATGTCCGAGTCCAAGGGCCCGGCAAGAGTTGCGCAAGGTGGCAACGATGGTCCGTTGCCTGGGTGGGAACCCCGATTATGCCGGCATACTTGTTTCGGCCGGGAAAGAGTTCGACATCGACCCCATTTTGCTGACCGCGGTAACTCATGTGGAATCAAGCTTCAGGCCGAAGGCTGCTTCCGGCAAAGGCGCTCGGGGCCTGATGCAACTTCGTCCCGTGGTGCTCAATGTTTTAGGGGTTACTGATCCATGGGACCCGCACCAAAATATAATGGCCGGCGCGTCCTATTTGCGCACCTGTTTCGAACGATACTCATCGGAGCCCGAGAGCACCTTTTTGGCGCTCGCCGCGTACAACATAGGCCCAGGGCCCGTGCAAAAGCTGACTCGTTCGGATGCTGCTGAAAGGTTTGTAAAAAAGGTACTGTCCGTATACAATCGTTTCACTGACAGCCCTATTCCGGTCCGGCAAAAGGGCTCAAAAACGGCTGAAGCCAAGAAAGGGTTAGCCAGGTCTGAAAAGCAGCAATAGGCGAGTTGAATCGGACGCGGAACCGCCTCGGCCGAATAGATCTTTGGAAGAAGGGGTCGCCGGCCAGTTTTGTCGCGGTATGAATAGAGGAGAACGAGAAACGACATCCGGATGCGTTAATGTAGGCCGGTTAAACATGCCAGCCGATCAAGCAGGCTCCGGGATGAGGTGAGCAGATGAAATCATTGGTCTTGAAGATCACCCTGGTTGTGATCGGCATTTTCATCTTTGCTACAGCAATCCCTATATTCGGTGAGGACTATCTTGTCATCAAGAAGAAAGGCGGTCCAACCCAAAAGGTGCCGCTGAAGTTCTCGCCCGACCAGATAGAATCTTTCCAAGTGGAATCAGGAGAACCGTCCCCTCGGGAGAAAGCCAGGCCGTCGGCGCCTGCTGCGGAAGAGGAGGTCGACGAAGCGGCCGAGGATGAAGGGAAGCCTCTGGAGATAAGTCCCGGCAAGCCTTCCACCGGCCCTATGATCCTCAAGAAAGGGCCTGAGACCGCTCCACCGACGCCTCCCCGGCCAGGGCCCAGACAGCCTATTTCCGAAGCTGTGCCGAGCCAGGAACGAGGGCCGGTCTCCAGAGAAAGGGTCGCTCCAGCTCCCAGTAGACCCGCGCCCGGTTTGATAGCCGCCGAAATCCCCGGCGGCAAAGGTACCTTCTCTGTCAATGTATACAAACTCCCGGAAAATATCCAAGCGCTGCCGGATTACACCGCGTTTCGACCGAAGCAGGCCGTCACAGCGGACCGGATCAACTTAGATGCGGCCACCGGGGACAACGAACCGGCAAACCTCCCTGAGAATACTGAGGGCCTGGGGATGCGTTTTATGGGCATGTTCCTGGTCTCCGGGGAAGGCATATTCAAGTGGCGCCTTGATTCCAAAGACGGCGCCAGAATGCATATCGACGACAAGACGCTTATTGAAAACGATGGAGTCCACGCTCCTTCTTCCAAGACCGCGTTTACCCATCTGGCAGAAGGTGTCCACACAATCATCGTGGACAGTTTCAATTCCAAGGGACCCCCTGTGCTGAAGCTCTTCGTGACTCAGCCCCTTGGCAAGGAGCAGGTCTTTTCAATAGGAAGCGGACTGGCCGGATGGCAAGAGCCGGCCAAACCTTATGACGTATTGTGGGGACAGGTTTACTTCGTGCCCAAGGGTAACTACCCGGAAGGACCTGATTTTAGCAAACTCAGCCCCGTGGGGAGGCTGATCGCTTCAGAGTTGAACATACGCGGAGGGGAAGGCTTCCCCGGCCTACCCGACCGAAAGGACATGGTAGGATTGCATTACCAGGGCTTCTTCAATGTGGAGGGCGCGGGAATTTTCGCTTTCAGGCTGCTCGCCGATCACTATGCCAAGTTGACGATAGGGAAATCCACTGTTGCGGAGGTTACCGGGGGGACCAAGGCCGATCCGCAAGGGAAGCTTGGTTGGGCTTTTCTTCAGCAAGGGAGCTTCCCCATTACCGTGGACTATTTCCACCCGAGCGGCGAGCCGCTCCTGGAACTTTACGTAACCCAACCCGAAAAAGAGGAGCAGTTCTTTTCTCCCTCTACACCTATTGCCGGCGTCACCGCGGAGACCGGTAAAATGGCCCTTATCCCCGCTTTTGTGTACTTTATGAAGCCGGGAACAAAGAAAATCCCTAATTACAACAAGCTCTCCCCATCGGGCATGTTTTTCACCAAGGCCGTTGATTATCCGCTGGACCGGGGATCGAAGGAGTTCCCCGGCGTCCCCAAACGAGAGGACTGGCTGGGGTTGAGATTCTACGTGAAATTCTCCCTGAACCAGCAAGAGGCCGGAGCGTACAAATTCCGTGTGGTTTGCAAGGACGCGGCACGTCTCATAATAGGAAAGAAGATCGTAGTCAACGCTGAGGGGCCGGCCAAGGTTCAGGATCAGTCAGGAACCATAGACCTCCAAGCAGGCAGCCACGAGTTGTTCCTGGATTATCTGCAAACCACGGGACAAAACGGAGTGCAGCTTTATATAACTCCCCCAGGCGGACAGGAGAAGATATTCGCATTTCAGTAAGAAGCTGAACCCGACCGTCAGAGGACAGTCGATCGGTTGCCGAAGGGCAGGCCATAGCGCCTGTCCTTTGCTGTTTCAGATCACACGGTGTTTGGACGCTGTTGGAGGTCTCTTGTGTGATGGAGCAACGGAGTCTATAATTGAGAGAAGTTGTTGGCGTCCCAGGTGGAGCCCTGTCCGGGCGATACAGGCATGATTTGAAGCAGTGAGCGCCAGTTGGGCCCGGGATGTCAAGAAGCATTCGGTTACGCAAGGGAGTTTGGGAGCGCCGGGCAGGGAGGGACTGTGGGACCGGCAATCAGTGCCGGTTCGTGCTCACGTCATCCGCGTCACCGACCGATTACGCTGTCGGTATTATCCTGCTTGCCAAGATGATAGGTTCATGATATTATTAGCCTAATTCTTCAGTGGGCTAATTAGGAGAGTTCAAGCCAGTGAAATTCCGCGACCACGTTACTATGTGCTGGCAACTGGTTTTGCGAAACCGCAGACGTTACAAGGCGGTACTGGCCGCCATTGCCTTCGGCACTGCGGGGTTCATAATCGTCCGAACGATGGGCGATTCAGTAGAAAGAAGAGTTGCGGAGAACCTCGAGCTTCTTGGCGAGGCCACGGTAATGAGGGCCCATTGGGATAACAACGACAACTACCATCCCGGCAAGTACTATATGCGGGACGTGGCCAAGCTCAGAAGAATACCCAATGTCATGGCTGTAGCGCCGGTTGTGTCTTTGTCCCAGGTGGAGGCCTACGTCCATTCGAACCAGTGGATGCCGGGCCTATTTGGTGTCGATCACTCCTATTGGCGCACTCAATCCGCGACCCTGGACAGCGGTCGTCTAATTGGTCCTTCGGACGTGGTGGGCCGAAAAACGGTTTGCGTGCTGGGTCGGGATGTCGTCAAGTATCTATTTGATTCCAAGGATCCCGTGGGGCACGCGGTTAAGGTGGGCAGCGCCAGCTTTGAGGTCGTGGGCGTACTTGGCGGAATACAGCACACAGAGGTCGGCCGTTCCGTTTTTGTTCCGATCACGACAGCGCAGAGTCTTTTTGAGGGTCTCGACTGGATACCCGAAATCTATGTCAGGGCTGACGACTGGAACACTGTGGAAGCGGTCCAGTCGCAGGTCGTGGATGTGCTCCAAGGGTCCCATAGGGGATACGAAAAAGGAGTTCGGGTAGAGCATTACCCGGAACGCATCAAGAAGGTCACCACCTCGATACTCCTCGTAAAATTCTTTATTTATGCAGCGCTTGGGGTTGCCTTCCTTTTGGGAAAAGTCGGTCTCACAAGTGTCATGCTGGCCGCGGTTCAGGACAGAACCCGAGAAATAGGCCTGAGGAAAGCGCTGGGCGCGAGGGAAGAAATAGTTATGCTCCAATTTCTCACCGAGTCGGTCTTTATTAGCGGGCTGGCGGGTGTGATCGGCGTGGGGATAGGGTTAATTTCAGTCGAGTTGCTTAGGGGATATCTGGACGTGGAAGTTTCCCTTTACGTAATGTCGAGCAGTATATTGCTGGATCTTGCGGTCACTGTGGCAATTGGAATTATCGCCGGCCTATATCCATCCATTCAGGCCAGCCGCCTCGATGTAGTCACAGCCATGCGGTTCGAATAACACCAATTCGCTTTTAGGGAAGCGGGCATGGCGGGCATCCCGCGTGCCGCGTGCCGCGGGACCGGTATCATATTATTGTAGGGCCGGCGTCCCTGCCGGCCCCCGTCGACATTACCGTTTGATCGCTGGTTGGTATCAGTCACGACTGTTCGGGCGAGAAAAAATGCGATTCACTTCCCGATATTGACGACCCATCGGTACGGATCAGGCTTCGTGCCGGTTTGCATTCCGGTAATTTCTTCAAACAGTCTCGCTGCAACTTCCCCGGTTTTCCCGTCCGCCACCTTGTAATCCGTGCCCTGGAACATGAAATGGCTTACGGGCGAGACCACGGCCGCGGTGCCGGAACCGAAGATCTCTTTCAGGCTGCCATTCTCAGCGGCACGAACCACTTCTTCTATGGACACAGCGCGTTCGGTTACCTTCAGGCCCCAGTCTCCCGCCAATCGTATGACGGAATCCCTGGTAACGCCCGGAAGGATAGTGCCTTCCAGCGCGGGCGTCAGAATTTCGCCGTTGATACGGAAGAAGATGTTCATGGTTCCGACCTCCTCTATAGAGGTCTTGTCCTGGCCGTTCAGCCAGAGAACCTGCGTGAAGCCGGCCTTGTGGGCCTCTTCGGCAGCCAGCAGAGAGGCCGCGTAGTTGCCCGCGGTCTTAGCTTCGCCTATTCCGCCCTTGCACGCCCTGACATACTTGTCGGTCACCATGATTTTTACAGGCGCAAACCCTTCAGGATAGTACGCCCCGACCGGTGACATGATTATGTAGAAAAGATACCGGTTGGAAGGCCTTACTCCCAGGTAGGGGTCCGTGGCGATTATAGTAGGTCTGATATAAAGAGAAGTCCCCGGCGATCTCGGGATCCAGTCGCGGTCCAGACGGACGAGCTGAGACATCTGATCCATAAAGAGCTTCGGGTTCACCGTGGGAATACACAGACGTTCGCAGGACCTGTTGAATCGGGCTATGTTCATGTCCGGCCTAAAAAGAAAGATGTCTTCCGCGCTCGGGCCGGCGAAAGCCTTAAGTCCCTCGAAAACCTGCTGCCCGTAATGGAGCATCATGGTTGCCGGGTGCAGGACCAAGTCCTCAAACGGCTTCATCTCTGGCTCTTTCCAGCCTCCCGATTCGGCGGAAAACTGCATGCACAGCATGTGGTCCGTAAAGATCTGTCCAAATCCAAGCTTGTCCTCGTCATAGGTTTGCGAAGCTGTTCGACTGCGCGGTACCGTTCCCATAGACCCTCCATTTATATTTGTGGGTAAACGTACTGTGGTCGGGAGTTTCGGAGCCAGATTCGCCCCGCGCTCGCGATGGGCCCGGAGGTCAGGATCGGGCTGAGATAATCCGATTAGAAACGAATACCAAAGCGAAGGAATTCCGTCAAGTTTGAGGCTCAATGTGTGGGAGATTCATGCAAGAAGACAAGACTGCCGACGGTGTTCGTTGTCGACATGTGATGCATGAGCGAGAAGGTCACGGGCATGGAAGCGACTCAGATTGCCCGGTCTTGGAGCCGGCGTTGGCGGAAAAGCAGGAGCACGAATCCCCCGGCGGCGATGAGAAATCCGGTAAAGAAAAGTTTCCAGTTGAAAGAATCAGGCGCCCCCCCGTTCATGATGTTTCGATAATCCTCGCAGAATGAGACTATGACCGTAATTCCCCCAAGAACGAGAACGACCCAATCTCGCCAGAAGGTTACCAGCGGGCCTCGGCGCGCCTCAAACCAAAGAACAGTCAACCCACTGGCAATCAGGGCCATTGAAATAATCACCGGCGCCAGCACGGGTGCCACCCACGGAACAGGGATCAAGAAAAGCAAGTCCCAGGTCATCAATCCCGGCGGCCAGTCAATGAAGACTTTCAGCCAGACGTAATAAAATATGTCCCAGACCCCGAATGCTATCATGAAATGGGCCCAGGCTTCTCGGCGATTCGATCCTGCAGTGAGGCCGATTGCCGCAAGCATGACCAGCGTCGCGAACTCTCGCCCGACCTCGATGGCCAAGCGCCCCACATGTTCGGGACCCATAGATTGGATTTGCTCGAAGGTCAAGATGGGAAAACGAAAACCCCCTTGATACAAGGGGTAATAGATGGCGCGTAAGTACTCAACCACGGCCGATTCAACAAAGGCGAACGCCACGGCCCACAAAATGACCGACGGAGCCTTTCTCACTTCCCGACCTACCAATTAAGAAAACGGCTTACCAATAATCATCCAGGCCGGTGGCCTGCTCAATAAATCTTGTTCTCGTGTATGCCGCGCATTCGGTGCACGAGAAGTCGGACCAGCGACTCTTCAGAGCCATATCAAGACAATTGCCGTAGTGGTCGCAGTCCACTTTTCTGTAAGGTCTGTCGGATTCACGATTTCCCTTCACCACGATAGGACAAGGTTCCATCTCCTAACACAACCTCCCGCATGTCTTCAAGGATTCAGATGCATCAGAGTTCAACGCAGCCTTATCTGAAGATCTTCCATCCGCGTTCCGGTAATAACCCCCGGAATGCTCCCGACTCTCTCAAGGATGGGAAGATGCCTTGAAAAAGGCTCAGGGACGCCAGACTGTGATTATCCATGCAGCAGCTTCGAGTCGGCGACTGCAAGGGTTCCGGCAACACCTAACGCCCACGTAGAATCCCAAATCCTTTGAAACCCAGGCGACATACCAATCCCCTCCCCTTGGAATACGTTTGTTTAAACCAGTCCCATTCCTTTGTCAAGTCCTTCGCCCTGCCCAACTCTCTACAGTGGCTGCGAAACGCTTGGGCAGACAGTCCGCGCTGGACACGCCGACCGGCGATTGCTAGAATACATCTTTCCGAATGATCGCTGAAAGCTGGTTTTGTGGCGATGCGCGATCATATGGGTAACCTCCAGAGCAGGTCTATTCGCAAAAACCTCATACCTCTTTAGGAAATGGGGTAAGCGTGGCGACCTTATCCTCTTTCTTGGAGGGCAACGGGAGGGGAAGCTTGATTACCGGCTCTGTTTCCGCCGACTCCTAAATGACCTCTTTCGGTGCGAACCGGTATGACGGGTAGGGTACCGCAATGATCATCGTGGCATATATATCTCGTGGGGGGGTCCCTGTCGCTGATATCACTTACAGGGCGGGCCTTCACGTAGAAGTTCGGGTGGCTAAAGAATTTCAGAAGGAAAACGTCCGCTTTGAACTCAAACACTCTGAAAACAACGAATTGAAAGGAACTTGGGAAGAGGCTCTCGATTGGTACTTCAATGAAGGAACCTTCAATTCCAAAGACAACTTGTTTCCCGGCGAAATGCGCCGTGTGGGAAGCGCGAGGGAACACAAGACCCTTTTCAGGCACGCGGTGCACTGCTTGCTGAAGGATCTTGAACCCCACGGATATGACGTGAGCGTGGAATTCCCGTGAATGGTACGGCCGTTGCCGGAAATTTGGTTGGTGGCTCGATCCGGTAATCACCCCGAAGCGGCACCCTAAAAAGCCAGCCTTTGGTAATGGTAAAAGAGGTGAGGCAGGGCAGGCATTACAGCTGGTTGCAAAACCTCGATGGGACAAGACGATGTTGTGTTATTTAGTAGGGGCGGTTCGTGAACCGCCCTGATAGGGCGCTTCTCGAAGCGCCCCTACCGCATCAGAACGGCCTACGGAGGGTTTGCAGCCAGTTGTAGGCAATTGCTCTATGCCGGTGCGCTGTCAAACAATGAATAATCTGTTGAACCAGACACGGACCTGGCAAAGCCCATGTACCTGGCACCCCTGGGCCGATATTGATTGACGGTTGGGTGCCACTAACCTGGGTACCAGGTCAGTGCTGCTTTCCTGCGAAGTCATCTTCACCGTTTGAAAGCGGCGCACTATTAGGCCTGAAAAGAATAAGGGGGAAACCCTTTGAAGAATTTCCCCCGAGAAGTGGTCTGACAGATCTTAATTCGCTAGCCTGCAAATCGCCCTCTAATGGGTCTGCGGCGCGCTCGGCGTCTCACCCCAATGGGCCCGCCAGAAAGAGATTCCCCTGGCCTCTCTGAACTTTCAGGCGAATGAGCTTGCTCTTTTTTGATTCTTTTACGGCCTTATTGAAGGCTTCGATGTCGGAAACCGTCTTTCCGTCAATCTCAAGGATCACATCGCCGCTTTTTAGCCCCATCTGGCTACCAGCGCCGTCGGCCTCCAGGTCCTTGACTCGAACGCCCTGGCCTTCCTTGATGCCCAGCTTTTCAGCCATTGCGGCAGGCACTTTCTCGATCTCGATGCCGAGTTCGTTGGACGTCTCTCCACCTGTAGAAGGACCTGTTGCCGACGCAACGGCTTTTTCCGTGCGTTCAGCTATCTTGACATTCACATCCAAAGTTTTCTTGTCGCGAAAGATGGTTAGCTTGGCAGCGGAGCCCGGCTTTTCTTTGCCCACGAGGTTTTTCAGATTGGCCGCGCCTGTGACCGGCTCACCGTTAAACTTGATGATAATGTCGCCGTCTTTTATTCCTGCCTTCTCGGCTGGGCTACCCGGCACTACCTGGGATACGAGGGCCCCCTCGGCGTCGGTTCTCCCAAAGGACTTGGCCAGGGTTTCCGTAACGTCTTGGATGTTAACCCCCAGAAGGCCGCGCCGAACTTTGCCGGTCTTCATCAAGTCATCCATAATAAGCTTCGCAGCGTTCGAGGGGATCGCGAACCCGATTCCCTGATAGCCTCCGCTGCGGGTCGCTATGGCCGTGTTAATTCCTATTACGTCTCCTTCGATGTTGACCAATGGGCCGCCGGAGTTGCCGGGGTTAATGGCCGCGTCGGTCTGAATGAAATCCTCGTACCCTATAATCCCTACATTGGAGCGCCCGGTCGCGCTGATAATCCCTGATGTAACCGTGCGGTTAAGCCCAAAGGGATTTCCAACCGCCATAACGATCTCGCCGACGCGCAGTTTCGAGGAATCACCCATTTTCGCGATAGGGAGCCCGTTGGCCTCGATCTTGATGACGGCAATGTCGCTCTCCGGATCTGTTCCGATGACCTTTGCCTTGAACGAACGCTTGTCCGAAAGATTCACAGTGATTTCATCGGCATCCTTCACCACATGGGAGTTGGTGAGTATGTGTCCGTCAGCAGATACGATGACCCCCGAACCCATTCCTTGAGGCGGTCGGCCGCCCCCGTCAAACCTGGGGTCCTTCTTGAAGCGCTTGAAGAATTCTTCGAACATATCTCTGGAAGGGTGGTTTTTGAAGAAGGGTTCCAGGTCTCCGCCTGCCGGTCCGCTGGCAAGCTTCTTACTCGAGGTTATATTGACAACCGCTGGGGTGACTTTTTCAGCGACCTGGACGAACGCTTCATCAAGCTGTTTGAGAGCTGCCGGAGCCGCGGCCCTGGCCGAAATGGGTGACATCGCTGCAATCAGAATGATTGCGAGAAACGCTGCCGCCGATATTGTCATTGCCCTGGAATGGCCGTTGATCATGTATGTTTCTCCTTCTAGACAAAAGAAATGTTACTCCATATGACCCGCATCCCGAAATTTGGTTCTCGGAAGGTTTTGACATCACTCGAACCGGTTGATACGCTGGACCCCCTACAAGCAATGGGAGTTCGCTCCAGTAAGACCCGCAGCATACCCCTGAAACGAAGTCGGGCTTGCCGTGCACAGTGAACGTGGTATACCGACGGCCGCGACAAAGTCACTTTTTCGTCGGCCCCTGGGTATAACACACCCCGTGGACGAAGTGAAGCATCACTTACAGACCTGGCAATAACTATCTGCAAATACATGGATGAGGATGGATTATGGACTCTACCCTCGAGTACTTCGACTATCAAGCCCCCCTGTATGACGTGTATCAAAGCCGCTGCGTCCCAAAGTACGAGGAGATGGTCACGGTGGCTACCGAGTTCCTGACCTACGCGCATGCTCAATCCCCGGCCGTCAAGATACTGGATGTCGGATGTGGGACGGGAAACACTACTCGCGCGCTTGCAAAACTCTTCCCCAAGGCCCGTTTCGCATGCGTGGACGGGTCGAAAAAGATGATCGGCATTTCCCGAGAAAAACTCGCAGATCTGCCTGTGGAATTCCACCATTTCGATATTGAAACGGGCGGTTGGGACCGAACGTGGAGCGCTCAGACCTTTGACGCGGTAATATCAGTGCTGGTGCTGGAGCATCTTCCGTTCCAGGCCTATCGCCGATTCCTTGACGATGTTCAAAAGGTGATGAAACCTGGAGCCTGGTTGGTAGCTGTAGAAGGTTACGGGGGCGCGATTAATCAGCGAGTGTATTTTGAGAAGATGGCGCGGCTGGAACAGGAAGCGGTCGCCGCCGGCGTGCTCACCAGGGACCAGCTCGACGAAATGAAGCAGATAAGCGCTGAAAAAGAATCCCACTTCTACTCAGAGCCGGAAGAGAAAAGAATCTGGTGGCTCGAATCGGGCCTCACGGAGGTCTGCATCATATGGCAATACTACTGTGTTGCTGCGATGGTAGGGCGCAAGCCGACCTAGTGACCGTAACAAACTGAAGCCGGCCAAAAACGAAGACACGGAGCTAGAAGCGTCGTTTTGCGCAACTAATCGGTTTTTGGCGGGCTTCACCCGCTAAGCCAGGGTTCTTTCACCGCGGAGGGAGGAGAGAACGCAGAGAAGAGCTACTGCGCGAACGGCCGTTCGCTCCGTACCTCTTCTCTGCGGGAAAATATAGTGATTCTCAAAAGTTTTTTCCGAATAGAGTCGCACTGCTGGACAAGCCAGCAGTGGCACCCACGAGTCAGTTCGCCATAACTTTCGAGAAGTGCTATAGAATCGAGGTCCTCTCCACACGAAGTTACGGTTAGTAGATTATCAGCTTCTTGGGGCACACCCACCGGATACCATTCCACCAGCAATTGTACGGTCTGTATGTGTAGGAGCGGTATGAATAGGGATAAGACCTATACAGGTAGGGCTTAGCATAAAAGCCGCTATGGAATCTGGCCCCATAAAATCGTCCGCCACGAAAGCCTCTCCAGTGCACATTCGTCACCGGCGCCTGAATGGCTGAGCCGTGAGGATTGACTACGGTATCTGTCTGTAACACTGCTGAGGTTGCCGCGGAAGGTGAATTTCCGGATGTCTGCTGGGCGTAAACAGAGCTGAAGAGCAATGCCACTGCTGCCACTGTGATGAAGCCGACGACTGCAAACATTCTCGTATATCTCATGCTAGGTCTCCTTCCGGCCAACGATCTGGTTTGAATCAAATCTGCCTTGTACGCCTCCTGATAGTTAGACGCAAAATATTGGGGTCTTGTTAAATAATTTAATGCCTCTTCCCGGGAATCTGCTCTACCTGGGATGGCCAAACTCGGGTGGCAGTCTTATGTATAAATTAAAAGGGGACCTGGCGCGGTCACTTCTGCCGGTGCATAGGGCGATCGATTTAGCCGATAGCCAGGCTATTGGGATTTCTTAATTAGTGACAAAGCGGAATTGGAAAGGAGACCGAAATGTCAGCAGAAGACAACAAGAAGCTGGTTCACAGTTTCTTTGAGAAGGCCTATATTCAGCACGACTTGGACGCAGCCGCGGAACTGATTACCCGTGATTACTGTTTGCATGATCCCACGCGACCGGATTTTGCCGGAGGGGTTGACGCGTTCAAGCGCGCTCAAAAACTCTACCTGGATGCAATAAGTGCCCACGACCTCAAGATCAACGAACAGATTGCCGAGGGTGACAGGGTGGTTACTCGTTGGACAGTCACAGGGACTCAACGGGCAGATCTGCCGGGAATCCCGAATAGAGGGTGCAGCTTCAAGGTGGGTGGGATCACCATAAGCCGCGTCTCCGACGGCCACATCGCCGAAGAGTGGCAAGACTGGGACGATGCGGGCTTGAGACGGCAACTGTGCGCGTGTTAGGCACAAACGCGGCGCCGGCGGGTTAGACGCGGGGCGCATTGTTCTGAATACGGCTTCACAAGGAGATTTTAATTGGCGGAACGATGGTCTGGCCATGTTCGAGCCGCCAGAGGGTGTGGTGTTGCCTGATCCTCGAGCGGCGGCCGATCTCAAAGAATCATCGCGTAGGTATGGAAGATGGCGGGAGATCGTCGGGTGTGTTCCACAGCGGTGCGACCGGCACCGGCACCATCGGATACGACATATTGTACAACGGCATTGGGTAATGATACGCGCCGAAGGGCGTCGCTCCCATGTACACATAGTGGGGTGAAGGGACCACATAATGGAGTGCTCCATTCGCTGCGATTATCCCTTCAGGACCGACCACGATCTGCGCCATGGCCGATGACGTCAATAATCCGGTCAGTATAAGAGCGACCAACACCTTTTTCATAACGAGTTCCTTCATTTCAATTGCCCGCTGCCATCTGTCTTCGACACGATAGTAGCATCTCCTTGAATGTCCTTGCAATCTTATTCTCACGTCTTCCGGAAGGCCGCGGGTCTCAGAAAAAATCCTGGCCAACTGAGGCACATTTTTTCGCTTGACTAGAATTATATTCTAAAATATGATTCTAATATGAAGACAAGAAATTCCAGGCATGCAAAGACGCCCTCCCGGCGCCAGGAGATTATCCGGGGTGCTCTTGCCTGCTTCACCGAACTGGGGTTCGCACGAACCAGCATGGCGGAAATTCAACGCCGCTCCAACGCGAGCACTGGCAGCATCTACCACCATTTCAAAAGCAAGGAACAATTGGCTGCTGAGGTCTACCTCGAAGGGATTAGGGACTACCAGGAAGGTTTCCTGGCTGTGCTGGAAAAGCAGCCCAGTGCCCGAAACGGGATTTTTGCCGTGATCCGCTATCATCTGCAATGGGTTAGCGAGCATCCGGATTGGACGCGCTACCTGTTCCAGAAGGCCCACGCGACGTTCATGGCCTCCGCCACGGACGTGTTTGCAGCGTTGAATGCTGAATTCATGAGGCGCTGTGCAAGGTGGCTTGGTGCGCAAGTGTTGGCAGGAACGGTCCGCCGATTGCCGCCCGACATGTACGTGGCGATACTCCTGGGGCCGCTCATGGAGTATACCCGGCTGTACCTGGCCGGCCAAACGTGCACACCGCTGGATCATGCCATGCAAGAGCTGGCTTCAGCCGCCTGGAAGTGTCTGGAAGTTGAACCGGACAAGAAATGAATCTGCCGTACGCAACGGCAACAAACCATTTGTTTCTTTGGAAAGGAGGAAACCATGCATGCTGTAAGCCTTAAGTATACGAATCGTCCGCGACTGCTCCCCTTATATGGACGGGCGCTGTTTGCGCGACGTGGCAGTCTATCGCCAGAACAGGCATTGCCCGCGATGCATTCGGAGTTGCGGAGCTTCAAGATAGACAGACGGCATCTGAAACGGTTCACGGACGCGTGCGGTCTGGCTCCAGCCGATACTATGCCTCTTGTCTACCCGCTTGTGTTCGTGTTCCCCCTGCACGTGAGCATTGTTTGTCACGGCCAATTCCCGTTGCTCTATGTTCGCATGATGCAGGTTCGCAATCACGTCATCCAGCATCGACCGATCAATCTACAGGAGACTATGGACGTCTCATGCATGATAGTCGGTCAGCGGGTTGTGGCGAAGGGGCTGGAAATGGATATGTACAGCGGTTTAGAGGCGGGCGGAGACCATGTGTGGGAGAGCATTCACACTTATTTCTTCCCCGGCGACTTCGGTGAGCCGGATCCGCCGTCACCACTCGCTCAGTTGCCTCCTTTGTCGGAAGACAACGTTGACAAGACATGGACCATGCCCAATGGAGGCGGCTTCTGTTTCGGACTCATGGCGGGCGACTACAACCCTATCCACTATTTTTCACCTTATGCCCGACGGATGGGGTTTCGCCGGGATTTCGCTCACGCTCAGTTGAGCGTGGCTCTTTGCCTCCGACATCTACCCCCAGTCCAGGCAGACGAACCTGTTCGCCTCGATGTGGCCTTCAAGGGACCGGTATATTATGGGAGCAAAGTGACCATGAAGTACTCCGATTGTGAAAAGGGCCATCGCTTCGATCTGTACTGCGAAGATAACGCGAGGCCGCCCATTAGCGGTTCCCTCAGTTCAGCGAAACCGGATTTCGGTTTGATATTTCATGATTTCTATTCATGGGTCTGTAAATAGTTCACGCTGGAATTCTGTGAATGCTGGGGACACCGGGGGCATAGGCGTTAACTTAAGGTTCTAATCTCTTTCGTCCCAGAGGGACGAGACGAGAGTAGCCCGGCGATTCATCGCCGGGAAAGCCGACGAAAGCAACCCTTAGTCCCGGCAGGGACGACCGATCACCAAGGTTCGCTGCCATTGGCTCAGCCGTCCCTCCGGGACTGAGAAATCCTTTGATTTGCCGAGTAACCGGCGATAAATCGCCGGCCTACTATCGTGTGTTCCTCTGGAACACTGGTGAAGACCAGCCCTTAAGTTAAGTGAGGGGAGTGAGGGGTCAAGTCGGCTCTTGGCTCATGTTACGTGTCCATTCATCAGTCGATCAGGATAGTCTCGAAGTCCGTGACCTGCGGAGTGCATTGCGGCCTCAGCATTTCTCGCTGGAAGGACTTCGAGGCCTTTCAACTGTCTAAAATAACTAGTCATCTTGATTGCGATTGGTCAAGTACGCAAATGCCGGATGAGCCCATGTTACCCTGCCTTTCTATGCGGTGAGTCTCTGAGATAAGCCAATGGGTGACCCCACGATGAACTCATCAACCCCACAGGAACAAAATGCCCAGGATTCCAACCCAAGCAACCAAAACGAGTCCGGTAGCGACAACGGAAGCAATCGCAACGGACCGACCGAGGGCGCGTCCGCGCCACCAAAGCACGACGTAGCATATGAGGAACGCAAGCGACCAGACCAGTAACGGAATCGCGACAAAGATGTCCTTGCAACCACCGCCCAAATTGAGATGACCTTCCATGACCAGCCACGCAAACAAAAGCGTGAACAGCAAGGGCGAGACAGCCACCAGAAATCTTTGGATGAAACGCATAAGCGGCTTATGGCTCCGTAGAATTATCCTTTGGTTTAGGGGAGTTGGTCACCGACCCTATTTCGGTCGTTGGACCGATAAATCAACAGGCCTTTTCCTTGTACCTCCTTAACAATATAACCCCAAAAACGGATGTAATTGCAATGGTCCTTGTTGTCGCCCAGGGCAAACACGGCGCCTTTCGCGGGAAAAATCGAACAGCACTCCTATTTACCTCCCCTAAGTGGCTAAAAGGTTACGGAGATCCGGGAATTCTCCTTGACATGCTTTTCTGATTCGGCAATGCTTTGTAGAGTAAGAGGAACTATTCCATTAATTTTTTTCTGAAAATATGCGGTTGAGTTCGGCGTCCTTGCGGGGGGCATGAGTCAGGGGCCTATGTTCCAGCGGCATGGAGGACATACCACAGGTGCTGGTGCGCTTGCTGAAAGATCCCTCTCACACTCGGACACTCACTTCCGGAATTGCAGTTCTGCAAAGGCATAGCATTGGTGAGACACGTTGCCTTAGGTCAAGTTTTCGTAGGTGCAGCTGAAGCCGGATAGCCTTCGGTCTAGTTGCACATAAAAATCAATTGAATCACGACCAGCAGAATAGGGGGGAATGTCATGAGCAACGTCGATAAACTGTTCCCTGAGAATTTTCACGCTCTATACGACGCAGGTTATCGGGTTTCAAAGGGTACCCGGCCGGCAGCGGTGGCCCCCGCGACCACTGCGGGCCATGAACGCCTATCCACTGATGTCCCGGACCTGCAAGTGGATTACGATGAGGCAACGCAGCTTCCCGTACGAATCGTGCGTCGAGAACCTGCCGGGCGTTTGTCGACGCAGCCTGCCGATACCGCAGAAGAGGCGGTTACCGAGTTCGTCAAAAACCGCGGAGATCTATGGGAACTGACACCTGAGGATACCGCGACGGTCGAGGTGGTCTCGGTCAGCCGGCAAGGTCTGAGCACCGTCCGTTTGATTCAACGTATTGAGGGGAAAGAAGTTTTTAGCTCGGAACTGAGTGCTGTCGTCAGCCCGTCCAATGAAGTGATTTCGTTGACCGGAAGACTCTTTCCCGGAACCGCCGCGGCGCGGACGAGTGCCCGGGCATCCGTCGCGACAAGCGAAGGAGAAGCGATTGCAAAGGCTGCGTTGGATATTACAGGCGTAGTCTATGAACCGACTGATTTCTCACGTGCTGATGCTCAGGCAGATTCCGGTCCTTATCGCTTCTACGGCTTTATGCCTAAAGAGAATGAAACTCGACCACAATTCGACCGGCTGGTGCGGCTCAAGGAAGTTATGTTTCCACTCGGGCAAGCGGTTTTTGTTCCCGGGTATTACATGGAAATTTGGATTAAGGGCTGCCCTGCCTTCAGTTATGTCATTGATTCGGTGGACACGCCGGATGTCCTTTTCCGGAAGAGATTGACTTCCGATATTGCATTCAAATATCGCGTTCACAATACCGGCGACGCTGTTTTTCGACCCGAAGACGGCCCAGCCCCTGGGACTCCTCATCCAACGGGCGTTCCGGACGGTTTTCAGGCCCCACCCGTCCCGGAAAAACTTGTCGAAATCGAAAGCTTGCTCTCGGGCCGTCCCTGGCTACCCCCGGACGCAGACATCACAAGGGGCAATAATTGCGTGGTATATGCAGACCTGAAAGCGCCCAATCATTTCGGCGCGGGCGATGTATTTGCACAGGCCAACGGACCCAGGACTTTCGATTACTCATATGATCACACTAAGCCGGCCGGCGACCCCAACAATCTCCAAAGCAGCCTGGTTGGAATGTTTTTCCACGTGAACTGGCTTCATGACCGTTGGTACGAGGCCGGTTTTGACGAGGCTTCGGGTAACGCGCAGCAGGACAAGTTTGGACTCGGAATCGGCGGTGATCCCATTCTGGCCGAAGGGAACGACTATAGCGGCCACGACAATGCGAATATGGCAACTCCTGCAGAAGGGTCCAGTCCCTTGATGCAGATGTTTGAGTTTCGGAACTGCGCCCCTGAATTTCCTAGTCGCACAAGCAACCATGAAGCACTCATCACATTTCACGAGATGGGGCATTACATCACTGGTCGTCTCGTAGGCAATGCAAACGGACTGTGGAACCCACAGGGTAGGGCTATGGGGGAAGGTTGGGGCGATTTCTTTGCAATCTGCATGACATCCCAGGCTACCGACAACTTCGCGACGGGCGTTTTCGCAGCCGGAGGCTGGACCGATGTGAGACCGAATTTTAGAGAGAACTACTATTTCTCCATTAGACGTTATCCCTATTCGGTAGATATGACAAAGAATCCTCTGACATTTAAGCATATTAGCAACAACGTCATTCTCCCGAGTGGACCGCCACGAAATCCTCGCGTTCCGAATGTAAACAGCGAGGCGCACAACGCTGGTGAGGTCTGGTGCTCGGTCCTCTGGGAGGTGTTCGTCAATCTGGTTGCCAAGCATGGGCACGCAGAAGCCGAAAAGCGCATGCTCAAATATGTAGTTGGAGGCCTGAAGCAGACGCCATCCATGCCTACGTTCACCCAGGCGCGTGATGGAATTATCACCGCGGTTTCCGCCCTTCAACCCGAGGAGTTACCAGAGGTATGGGCAGGTTTTGCGAAACGTGGTATGGGCGTCAATGCCGTTTCACCTCCTTCTTCGTCCACGAGTCTCGTAGGAGTGGTTGAAAGCTTCGATACCCCGTAAGCCGTTCTGACCGGCCATAGGATTATGTCTTTGCGGAGGCAGGGCCGCCAAGAATGGTTTTTTCATCCCAGCGGCCGGCATGACCACGTGTCAACAGGACCGGGAGGACCCCAATCCCAGCCTCCCCCGTTTGCTAACCACAATCGCAATTCATTTTTTTCTTGACATGAGATTGGTCGTCAATCTATAAGATAACCATGCAACTTTATACCGCCAAAGACGTTGAACGATGCTATCCTTGGATTTCGGCTGGAACCACTAACTACCGAGTGAAGAGTGGGGCTATCCCCTTGACTCACCCTTCGACCGGGACGGGTATCCCGAACATGTTCACTTTGCCGGAGCTTGTTCATTGCGCTGTGATTGACGAACTGGCAAGTCTCGGAGTCTTCGGGAATCTGCATACAACCGTGATTCACTATCGAGAGCCCAAAGGAACAAACGAAAAGGGCGAACCGATTACCATGGCATGGGACGGGAGCAAAAATCCTCACTACGTGGACATGAACTTTTACGAACGATTAGATTACCGCGTCATAGTGGAGGTCGAGCTTAGGCACGATGGACTTTACGGGAGCAACCTTCCCAGAGAACTGATTCTCTACCGCACAGATGAGCATGGAATGCTTCAGCACAAAGAAGGACATGGGCGATTCTATAACGTCACCTATTCCTCTGAAGTGGTGCATGAAAAGACATATATTGACATGCGGCTTGAATACTGGCTCGCTCCAAGGAAGGCAAAGTTCAACCGGTTGCACATGGCCAAGGCGTTCATCCGCGTCAGGCAGCTTTACGATCTAGCCGCCGAGACACTTGGATTCCCTAAGTAGGCTTTTTTTTTACGTCCCAAAGATCGACAGTCGATGTAATGATTGACCATCAATGAACGAGAACGGAGCGAAAGAAAGTCTGAAACTTCGTGAGGTTATCAACGAAATAAGTGACAGGTCGTCAAGAACAGACTCGGCCTTCTCGTTCGGCGTGGAACAGCCATGCCGGTCAGGAAGGACAGCCTCAAACAGCCGAGGGAACACATGCCTGGAGCAGTGATCACGCCATGTGAATATGCCCGCCGACGACATCAGAAACTCGCGAAGTGGCGCAACCGGTGGACAGTTCTGATTTTCGCAGTCGGATCAACTGTCGTTCTGTTTCTAATTCAGGCAATTCTACTGTTCCTCCGCGAGGCTTGGCTGCCGGGGTCAATCTGGACCTTGGCCACTGTCGTTAGCGGCGTCGGCACCTCGTGGGTCCTTGCCCGCCGGTCTGAGGCTGTCAAGGAAGAGGAAGAAGCGTACAGGGATGTTAGCGAGAAGTGTCAAGACGAGAAGACTGCCCACGAAGTTCACTCAAAGCTGATGTTACCCTGGGGGATTCGTTAGGAAGAGCCCCGGTGCAATCCTGCACCAACCTGACCCCGAGCCTACGGTGGCTTCTCCCACTACCGAAACACCCACTCCTGATCTCTGAATAGCTGGAGCATGTTGACGCATCGGATGCCCAGAGCAATGCAGACGTCGGGTATGTTGGGTTTTTCTATCTTGGAGGTGCTTCTTTCACCGGTCAGAACTGAACACTTGCGGACCCTTGCCAAGGCAATGACCCAGGGATCTCCACTGGAGCGATCGCGTCGCGTATCGACGAGTCGGGGATAATCTCGTAGGATTTCGGATATGGATACCTGGATGTCATCATCGATGGGAACGAACATATGCTTACGGTCCAATGCCCAGGCAGTGAGGTCGTCTTCCTGTTTTTCAAGTTCTTTCAGGACCTCTGAGGAGGCTATCAGGATTTCTTGGCTGATCAATTCATCTATCGATTCCCAGATTCGCGGGAACACGTCTTTTGGATAGTGCCTTACCCAGCCGTCCATGAGAGCGCTCGTATCGACGCTGTACGTCACGCAACTGCCTCGAATTCTACGTTGGTTCCCATGACTTCTCGCTCGATTCGGCCTAGATGCCGAAGCCTGACGTTAAGGAAGTCAGAAACATCACGAGCCGTGATGTTCTCTTGGTAATAATTGGTGAGGACCAGGCGTACGAAAGTCGTTCCGACAGTGCTGATGACCTTTCGGTACGGCTGTGGCCCCCCAGAGCTAACAGGCCGTTTGTATTGCCGCCACTCGGCTCGTTTCTGCTGGTAGAAGTCATCAGTAGTGAGGCCGCAAATGAGCAAGCGACGAACAAGGACTTCTTGGCTCACGCGGAACGCGTGAGCGAGTTCGACGATTTCTTCGTTAGGCCAGAAATCACTAAATCCTCTCCGCGTAACGATCTGCTCTTTGAGCAGATCCTCCCGCGGGACAAGAATTTCTCCGGCGACTCGATTGCTAAACACTTCGCCATCTTGAGTGCGTGGATGGCCTCGGGACTCCTCCAAATCACATAGGCCCCCCTCTAGTTGAACTATATGGACAAGTTCGTGAAGCATTGTGAAAATCCGTGCAACAGGGGAGTCCTTGACGTTCACAACAATCACAGGAAAGGGCCGCTCGCTGATCGAGAATCCCCGCATTTCTGAGAGGTCAACTCCCGAAGCCTGAAATACAAGAAGTCCGAGGCGCTCCAGGGCAGATCGCCACCAGTTGTACGCTTCGTAATCGTGGGGGAACCCACTTTGGAGTTCACGAGTCACGCCCAGTATGGAGCGGATTCTATTAGCAAGATGCTCTGGGCCTTCAGATGCATCAACTTCCAATGAAAACGAAGGCGGCTCCCCCTCCAAAGACTGATAGAGATCCAGAGCAATGTCTCGCCGGCTCCAGGCTCTCCGTATCTCCAATTTAAGTTCAGGAGACTCGGTCTCTCGCGTTCGCCCCCAAATGCTCCTGTAATCTCTGAGTGGATCAAAGTCCAGAGGAGGTGCTGATAAATAGAAGACCGCAAGAGGTCGTTTATAGATCTGGGCCAGTTGGCGGAGCTGATTGATGGTCGGGTGCTTTGCACCGCTTTCCCATTCCTCCAATCGCTCAGGTCTGACGGAAAGTTTCTTTGCGACCTGCTCTACTGTGAAACCAGCTCTATTTCTTGCCCAGACCAACAATTCCGGTGCTATGAGGGCTTGGACACTCTTGGGCATCAAATAGTCTCTCGTGGCGTTCGCTTGGCCTTGGTACTGAATGGTCGGGTTCGCAGTCGGCAGGCTGCTCTCAGGCCATCCAATCTCTCGACACTAGAATGCAAGGCTTGAACGATGATGTCAACACTTTTGCACAGGCTGCCATATTGATTTGCGATCAGATTACGTCTCATCGGAGCCAAAAAGAAAAGGACGATTCAAACAGAGGCGAATCGTCCCTTTTTCAGCGCGATCTGATCTAACTAATGGCTGGCTTCGCCGATTTCCTGTTCCCTGACTGACAGAGCAACTTTGTAAAGGATGGTCAGTATGAAGAAGCCCAGCGCCCAAACACCCAGAGTGATCCCCATTTCCGGTATGGTGGGATGGTACTCGGTGATAGTCTCCAGCGGGGAGGGGATATACCCGGTTACGACCAGCATAATACCCTTTTCCATCCACAGGGAGAAAAACACCGCGGCGCAACCGATAGCCAGAGTGGTCGGATTGTTCCGGGTGTTCGGCGGTATCAGAATGACAAGGGAAAGCACCGCAAGCGCCACGCATAACCACCATAACGGAACCAGGCCCGTATGGCCGTGCAATCCCGTGAACAGATAGTCGAAATGATACATGTGGTCGGGAATTTGGCTGTAGTACACTGTGAAAAGCTCGCACAACACGAAGAATACGCTGGCAACCATGGCGTAAGTGACTATCTTGGCCAATGCTCGGATCGCTTCCAAGCCTGCGTCGAACTTCGTGTATTTTCTCAAGAAGAGGCAAATGAGAATCAACAGGGCCGGGCCGGCCGCAAAGGCAGATCCCAGGAACCGCGGGGCCATGATCGCGGTCAACCAAAAGCCCCTGCCAGGCAAACCCGCGAAAAGGAACGCCGTCACGGTGTGGATGCTGATGGCCCAAGGGATCGAGAGATATATAAACGGCTTTATCCACTTGGGCGGCGGGGCACCTCTTTTCTCTACACCGAGCACCGTCCATCCGATGAGTATGTTAAGAAACAGATACCCGCTGAGGACCATTATGTCCCAGAACAGGATCGAATTAGGCGTGGGATAAAGCATCACGTTGAACACCCTGGAAGGTTGCCCGAGATCTACGGTGACGAATGTGATACACATAATTACCGCTGCCACTGCGAGGAATTCTCCCAGAATGGTGATCTTTCCGAACACCTTATAGTTGTGCAGATAATAAGGCAGCACCAGCATTACCGCGGACGCGGCCACACCGACCAGATAGGTGAACTGGCCTATGTAAAGACCCCATGACACGTCCCTGCTCATGCCGGTTATACCTAACCCCAAAGCCAACTGTCGGAGATAGAACTGAAAGCCCATCCCGATCAGTATCAACAGTATGGCTACCCACAAAAAGTAGCTCTTGCTTCCAGTGAAAGCCTTTTCAAGCATGACTACCTCACAAGATGTAATAAACCTGAGGGCGTGTCCCAAGGTGCGGTTTTCGTTGAATGGACGGATTCTTGCGAAGGATTTCGCTGACTTCCGACTTAGGATCTTCCAGGTCACCGAATATCAAGCATTTTTCTTTGCAGGCTTCCACACAGGCCGGCTTAAGGCCTTTGGAAAGCCTTTCAAAGCAGAAGGTGCATTTTTCAACGACACCTCGGGTCCTCGTCGGATACTCCAGATTCATGGTCTCGGTCTTGATGAACGGCCTGGGATCTCGCCAGTTCAAGCTCCTGGCGCCGTACGGGCACGCTGCCATACAGAACCGGCAGCCGATGCACCGGTGGTAGTCCATCATGACAATGCCGTCAGGACGCCGAAACGTCGCCTGGACCGGACACACTCTGACGCACGGCGGATTGTCGCAGTGATTGCAGAGCACTATAAGCGGCCGGTTCTTCAGACTGTCCTTGATATATCCTTCCAGAACCGGGTTTTGCGAATCCGGGAAAGCGTGCTCGAGCGTGGTTTGCCAGATCCACTTGACGTCATCTTTTGCATTACCGATATTCGGCACGTTGTGGGTCAGATGGCATGCATCCACGCACTTCTTGCAACCTTCTTCTTCTTTGATGCACTTCTTTTGATCCACAACCATGGCCCATCTTTTCCCAACAAGGGCTTCCGGCCCAGCCGAAACCTTGGGCTCCGCGGCCATTGCATCGCAGGCCGGCTTGACCCCGAGCCCTAACACGGAGAGGCCGGCTATCTGTAAGAATCTTCTTCGTGTGCTCATTACTTGTCACTCCTTGCGGCCTGTTTCCCGGTTGCCTGAGGCTCGACCGGCGCTATGTGGCAATCCCAACACTTTGGAGCGGCGTCCACATAGGTATGGCATCGGTCGCAAAACTGCGACTTCTTGGCGTGGCACTTGGTGCAAGTGTTTTGAAGGCTCATGTCGTAGGTCTTCCCGGTGGAGCTGGTATATACCCGCTTTCCGTTACGCACCACTTCGTCTCTCCATTCATTCAGCAGCTGCATGTGGGAGGACTTCATGAACGGCGTCGGCTCGACACACTGCTTTTCCAGTGTCCCTACTTCCAGTTTCGGCGGCGGGGAGGCTTTCCCCCTGTTGTACCAGAAGGGGGCTGTGACCAGACCGAGAAAGATAATCAGTCCTATGATGATTTTGCCTGCATTATACATCCTCGCTTTCCTCCTCCTCCTTGAAAGGTTCGCCGCGCAGATCCAAGGTCCTCTCGTTCTCGCCTTCCATGATCAGGGCGTTAGCGAGCAGCTCGTGTATGCCTCCGACTTCCACGTCCGGCGCCCAGTAGTGCATCATTGCCGTCAAGGTTGCCCTGTCAATGGCGCACATGCAAAGGAGCCGGTTCACGTCGTGTTTGTCGCGGACATGCCGGACTGCATTGGCCCTGGGCAAGCCGCCTCGCATCCTCATCTCCATGTTTTCGTCATTTCCTAGACCTGCTCCGCCGGCGCAACAGAAGGTCTGCTCCCTGATGGTGTTCTCAGGCATCTCGAAGAAGTTGTTGCACACGTTCTCGATGACGTATCGCGGCTCGTCGAGAAGCCCCGCGGCCCTGGCCGGGTTGCACGAATCATGGTAAGTGACCCGGAACTTGTCGTTCCTGCTGGGGTCCAGTTTCAGCTTTCCGTTCTTGATGAGGTCGGACGTGAATTCCGTTATATGAACCATCTTAGTCTGTTTGGCGTTTTCAAACTTGGTCCCTGTTATGGGAGAGACCGGCTCTTCCAGGAAATCGGCCGGACCGTTCATGGTCTCCATGTACTGATGGATTACCCTCCACATGTGGCCGCACTCCCCGCCGATGATCCACTTCACACCCAATCGTTTGGCTTCAGCGTATATTTTGGCGTTGAGCCTTTTGATCATCTCATGGGATGTGAACAGGCCGAAGTTGCCTCCCTCGGACGCGTAGGTGCTCCAGGTGTAATCCAGTCCCAGCTCATGGAAGAGCATCATGTAGCCCATGCAGGTATACGTCCCGGGGTCCGCGAAGTAGTCGCCCGAGGGTGTGACAAATAGGATCTCGGCACCCTTTTTATTGACGGGCAGGTCAATCTTGACGCCTGTGAGGTCTTCGATGTCGTCCACCATGAACTCCCACATGTCCGTGAGACCGTGGGGTGGAATACCCAGGTGGTTTCCTGTCCGGAAGCAGTTGGCCGCAGGTTCGATGACCCAGTTGATGTTCAATCCGACCAGGTTCAGCAGTTCCCGCCCAATCATGGTCACTTCGGCCGTGTCAATGCCGTAGGGACAGAAGACCGAGCAGCGTCGGCATTCAGTGCACTGAAAGAAGTAGTAGAACCATTCTTTGAGAACATCGATAGTGAGTTCTCTCGCGCCTCCCAATCTTCCGAGGAGCCGCCCCATGGTGGTGAAATCATTCCGGTACACGGACCGCATCAATTCCGCTCTCAGTACCGGCATATTCTTCGGGTCTCCGGATCCGATGAAAAAGTGGCACTTGTCCATGCACGCGCCGCATCTGACACATATGTCCATGAACAGCCTGAAGGAGCGATACTTTTCAAGGCGTTCCTTGAACCCCTTCAAAATTATTTCCTGCCAATTGTCCGGGAGCTTCCAGTCTTCGTCGGTCGGGGACCACTCCCTCGGATTCGCAAGACCAAGGTATTTCAAGTTCTTGGGCGCCCCAGGGAAGCTGTAGGTGCCATCCCTGAAATTGGCCCGAGTTTCCATCCACGGTTTTGCGGGCATGGTCCGCAAATCTGTGTCAATGAGCAAGTCTTCCGGTTTGGGCATTTTATCTAGGGACATGTTTACTCCTTCTCCACCGGGATTCCGGCCTCTTTCATCTTTTCCCTGAAGTCGTCCTCATACTCTTCGTAAGTATGGACTTTGACCGGATAATTCCACGGATTGACATATCTTTCCATGCGATTGACATTCGCCATGTTTCTCGTCGGGCTGAGGAAGACTCCGCCAAAGTGCATGATCTTGCTGAACGGCAGGTACACCAGCAGCACACTAACGAGAAAGAGGTGAACGAAGAAGATCGGACCTATTGCCGCCTCCGGCATCGCGGGGTGAAAAGTGACCAGCCCCAAAGCCAACTGCTTGACCGCGAGGAGGTCCACCTTCCAGACGTTGCGCATCAGCACGCCTGAAATGGCTATGCCCAGGAGCAGGAAGAGGGGGAAGTAATCCGCGGGAAGCGAAATATATCGCAACTGGGGGATCTTCACTCTTCTGAGGAACAAATAGGTTGCTCCGATCAAGAATATCGCATCGCTGATAAAAACGGTCGGCAAAAGGATCTGGAAGAATCCATCAACGCTGGAAATGGCTTCCACAAAGGACGGCACCGGTTCGATGAAGAAACGAAGGTGCCGGAGCACTATGATGAGAAAACCGTAATGGAACAGCATTCCAGCCAGCCAGAGCCACTTTGCCGAGGCATAGGTCACATTTGGTCCAGGCCAAAGTTCCGCCCTGGTGTTTCTGAAGAGCGAGCGGAACAAGAGCACTTCAAGGGCCATTCGACCGATCACGCCCCACGTGTTGTAAGGACTCTCAAGGTTGTCGGCCTTGATCCAGGGAAGCGATTTACCTTGCCCGCAGGTCGTGGGAATACGGAAAGGCACGGGCACTCGCGCCCATTGCACTATCCGGGCCACAACCCCCAGCAAGAAGATGGCAATCGCTATGTACGGGATGACAATCCCGAACAGGGAAGTACCCGCCACCCCCACTCCCAACCAGGAGATCAAGACAAGCGCTATGACTATGAACAGCGCTGAGAATAGGGAAGTCCAAGCATTCATCTGCCACCACCTCTAGTTATGTTAAGCTATCCGGTCTGTCGTCTTTGGGATCCAGCCACTCGCTCGGATTCCCATACTTCTGACAGGCTCTTTCCAAAATCCTTGAAACGCGGTTTCGGATCTCTGTAGCTCGCATTTCAAAAATTGTTTCACGGCATTGCATATAAATGTTAAAGGCCAACAGGGCCACGCCGTCGATTCTTGATTCAAACTCCAACAACTCCTGAAACAATTTGGGATCGTGGATCCCCTTTGCCAGGCTTTCCCGTACGGCCGTCTTGAGAAAAAAGGCAAAACCCACAGCCTTGGCCGGCGAAAACTCTTGAACTGCCCTTATTCGCACAATCTTGTCCAAAAAATCCGAAAACGAGTCCGACTCGGGGTCTGTCCCGTGCACGAGGCTGTCGAAGAGTCCTTCGAGTCCTTCCGACAGATTGGCTCCAACCGGATTTGCAAAACGGTTTTGCTGAGTAGCAAAGAACTTTCTTGAATCGGGCGGGTAGGTTTCAAGTATCAGGTCGAGCCACCGTTTGAGAATGGCCGTTTTGTTCGTCGAGAGAAAATCTTCCAACATCTTATTCTTAGGTATCCTTCTGACCTTTCTAATTCCGGGCCTATTAGACCTGGGAAACAACCTCCGTCATGGCGGGAACGCGTCAAATTCCCTGGGGCCCGCAGGGATTGTCCACTGCCTGAGGCAGTTTCGGCTTTTATCCCGGCAGGTTAAACCCTGAAACCCAGGCAAAAAAACCACCCTCTGTCAAGCGAGTGTTTATCGCTGATAATCCGGGGCACAGGCCCTACCCACGTCGTCGCCGGAGGCCCCAAAAGTCTTGTCAGTTATCTGTCGTCCCTGATTGAAGCCGATTCAGTCCGAATCGGCAGTCGTGACGGATAGCGTCTTAAAGCCTGGAAATTAGCACTGGTACAGCGGGAATGTCAAGAGTTTTGAAAAAAAATTGTGTTGTGCCGCGTGTGCTGTTTCCAGCCGCTAATGAGCGAGGCTATGTGCGCTATGGCATTTCTCCAAAGTTCTGTCGGAACGGTAGACTTCCGTCGTTCCGGGGGAAGTCGGGACCCATCCCGCGTTCCTCGCGGGACTGGATTCCGGCTTACGCCGACATGACTGCAATAGGCGATCGGAAATTGTACAGGGATTCTCAAAACCTTTGCCTTAATGGAGTCGCACTGCCGGACAAGCCGGCCCCGCGTTGGCGGGACACCCACACGTCAATCCGTCATTACTTTCCAGAGCTGTTATAATATAGAGGTGTGTAAAGAATCCGGCCGCGTCATGGCGAGGGGTGAAATTCCGCGTTCCGGGTTGCGGAGCAAAAGCGGACCGTCCGGCCAACCTGGTCTGAGAAACAAGGCGGACTTCGGCCATTCAAGTGCCGCTTCCAGCGAGGAGTGTGATGGTAAAGTTTAATGGAATAAATCACTTGGCAATGGTCACCGGAGACATGGACGCAACGATACGTTTTTGGCGAGACCTGCTAGGTATGAGGCTGGTGGCCGGTTTTGGCCGACCAGGGTACAGGCACTACTTTTTCGAGATCTCCAGTACAGACACGATTGCATTTTTCGAGTGGCCCGGTGTGGAACCTGGAATTGACAAGGACCATGGAGCGCCCCTGGCGGGCCGCGTTGTCTTTGACCACGTTTCCTTCGGAGTCGATGATCTTGAAAGCCTTTGGGAGCTAAAGGACAAACTCTCAGCCGCGGATTTCTGGGTATCGGAAGTGGTAGACCACGGGTTCATCTATTCCATATATGCGTTTGACCCGAACAACATCCCCGTGGAATTCAGCTACACCGTGAGGGGCGCGAGAATTCGTGAAAATCCCGTCATGGCCGATTCGGCCCCATCCCCCATCGCCAAGGAAGGCCCCGAACCCCAATCGCACAAGTGGCCTGCGGTGGAAAGTCCGACTCCTGTGGAAGAACGCAGAATTTACCCAGGGCAAGGAAGTGAGCTGTTCCACGGTATCATGAACCGAGAATAGCGGCCCGAGCGCCGGGTTCCCGCGTTCGCCGAAATGGCGGAAAAACGCCCCGGCAAATCGGACAAATATTCCGGCAATGGCTGTAATCGGTCGGATCGAGCACTGACCCCAGGGGTCGGGTCAGTGCCGATTTTGTCTCTCCCCGATTCTCATTTTTTGAAGGCGAACGGGCCTTACATGAACAGCCAGAATCCGTTGGCAAAGTATACCGCGCCCACCGCGCCGAGAACCAAACCGAGATACCAGACCGGCTTTTTCTTCATCAAAGCTGCAATAGACGATAGGAGTATGGAGAGTTGCAGCAAAATAACAGCTAACCCGAAGGCCTGCGAATGTAACACGGCTACATCTCTCTGACCCTCCAAGGACCTGGCCTCCCGTTGTATTTCCGCCTTTTCCTCTTCGTAAGTCTTTAGTTTCTTGTCGTACGATTGAATTTTCTTCTCATATTCCTGGAGCAGATCTGAGGGAGCTGTCGCGCGCATCTGCTTGAGGTCTATCTCAAGCTTTTCCTTCTGCAGCTCGTACAAGTAGCTTTTGATGCTTTTGGCCTGATAATAGGCCCACTGATTGGAGGCTTGGGTTTGTCTGAGTATGGATCGGTTCGAGTAGCTGCCCACCCTCAATGTGGATAAAGTGGCTCCCAGAGCAAACAACACCGTTGCTGTGGCAAGATAATTAAGCCATTTGTCCTTGTTTTCTTCCATGGCGCCATCCTCCGAACTGTTTGTTGTTCGATTACTGGCGCTTCTAATCTGAGAAAGCGGGGACTGTCAAGGGGTTTTACGCGTTCCTTTGACGAGTCCGGGGCAGGCGGTTGTTCTGAAGGGTCTGGCTCCGAGAACGCCGGTCAATGACAGGTTCAAGGAGCTAGAAGCCTTCGGCCTGGACATGTATCTTAGCGGAGTCAGGATGTTTCTCGGGCGCGTACCCGCGTGGGTCCAAACCCTGATAGGGCCGAGTTGGAATCGCTTTGGGGATAGGCCCTCTATCCAGTCCAAGCTGATTGGCGACGCCGTCGAAAAAGTAACGGAGGAGGCCGAAGCCGTGGGCTGACGCGGGGTAGGCCATGGTTACCATCACGATAACGACCAGAATGGTTCTTTTCATTTCGGGGCACCTGTTTGCATTAGCCAGCGTTGTTTTATTTTTCGTACACCATGCGCCCTGTTTCTGCTGTGGCGCTGCCTTAGGAACTGTTGCGGGACGCACATTGCCGGGATCTCTCTTCACCGAACCTTTGGGGGCGGCATAGGCGGTCCACACGGTATCGGACAATAGGGAGGCGGCGGTGGACCGTAAGTCGCGAAATGAGGCGGGATACGGTACGGATAAGCAGGGGCTGAACAAAGGAAATACCATATCCCGTGTTCCTTGAACCCCATCAAACTAGTGTCCAAAGGGGGTAATTGTCTACCCATGGGCGCACCGGCATGGGAGGGCGCGGAAAGCAAAAAAATAGCTGATATAATTAAAATTAGTAAACACGCCTTGTTAGTTCTCACTTTAGAACTCCTGAATAGCTTTAATAGTTAACGCTATGATATCAAAAAATCATTTGTCAGGCAAGTGTATTCGGACAGGACCACAGGCACCCGCAAACCGCGGAAATCCGGTATTTGGGCCAAAAAAGGCCCAACTGGGCTTGCGCACCGTGGCATATTGTCGTAAGGGGCTAGTGGAAGAGATCGGAGTAAAGGCGAGGAGGAGGCATGGAACTGCTTCTTTTTCTGGCTAAAAAAGCCATCAGCACGATTATCTACCCTGTCGGAAGCTCACTTGCGCTATGGATCGCGGGATTGGTCCTACTGAGAGTGAGGCCGCGAAGTCGAGCAGGCTTCTTGCTGGTTTTGGCGGGAGGGCTCTGGCTGCTGGTGGCCGCTCTTCCTGTAACCGGAGTCCTACTTCTGAAGCCCCTGGAAAGCAAGGCTGGTTCCTATGCAAACCCCCAACAATTGAGCCGCGCCGGGGTAAAGTACATCGTTGTGCTGGGAGGAGACATTCGGGGAGGTGAGCTTACCACGGTGGATCGAATTGCATGTTCCTCTCTGGTCCGGGTGATGGAGGGGATACGATTGTGGCGAGGCGTTCCCGGCAGCCGTCTTGTACTCTCAGGGGGAACTTACTCCTCTGAAACAATGCCCTCAGCGGAAGGGATGGCCGCGCTGGCCCTGGAATTGGGTGTTCCTCCGGAGGCGATAGTGAAGGAGATCTCTTCTCTCGATACCGATGACGAGGCCAGGCTATTGTCACCCGTTTTAGGTAAAGGGCCTTTTGCGCTGGTCACCTCTGCTTGCCACATGCGACGATCGCTGCTGATTTTTAGGAGCATGGGACTCGATGCGATTCCGGCGCCGGCGGATTTTGAGGTCAAGAAAGTAGCTTTAGACTTGCGTTACTTTCTTCCCAGCGCCATGGGCCTGGAAAAGACACATAAAGCTATCCACGAGTATATCGGGACCTTAGTGGTGTTGATGAAAGGCTCTCGGGCTGGGTCCAGGCCTTGAAATTTAGGCGGTTATAAGGTGGGGTTCCCTAAATCGCGAGGGTTCATTCCGTCCCAAACGCAGGGAAACGGGCTGGAAATACCTACACTCATGCGGTCTTGCGATGGTAGTGATACTTATGATTGTAGTAGTAGTAACCGTGGTGTTTGCGTTCCGTCATGTTCAGCACTATTCCCAGCAGTCGCCCCTGACCCTGAAATACCGCTTCTTTGGCCTGGCGAAGCATTTCAATGGAAGTGTGGCCGGCCTTGGTCACCAGAATCAGCCCGTCGCAGTAGCTTGATAGGATCCTTGCGTCCACCAGACCCAGCACAGGCGGGGCGTCAAGCACGACTACATCGAAAACCTTCTTGCAGGCTTCCAGAATTTGCTGCATTCTCATAGTCTTGAGCAAAGCCACAGGATTTTCCGGAATCGTACCTGACGTCATGTAGTACATGCCCGGCACGTGGGACTGGCGAACAGCTTCCTTCAACTCCGTACACTTGCCGGTTATCAGGTCGCTAAGGCCCGTCTCGCCACCTCTCACGTTGAATACGCTGTGGATGCGGGGCCTTCGCAGATCTCCATCTATGACGAGCACGTTTTTGTGCTCTGAGGCTATAACGGTTCCCATCACGATCGAAAGCAGCGTTTTGCCTTCAAGAGGCAGCGCGCTCGAAATGCATACGCTGCACGAGGCATCACCGGGCATGAACGCGGAGGCTGTATTCTGAACTATTCTCACCGCGTCGGTGAACGGGGAAGAAGGATTTCGATAGGCCAGGAACTCATGACGGTCTCCGGGCTCCATTTCTTCAAATTCTTCACTTTGGGGCGCTATTCTGGGTACAGCTCCCAGTATTGGCAGGTTCAGATGCTTTCTGATTTCCTCGGGCGTCTGGACTGTGCGGTCGATTTGTGCAAGGGCCAGGGCCAGCCCAACGCCCCCCAGCAACCCTAAAATCGCTCCCATTAGGAGTATCTTGCTCTTATTGGGGAGTATCGGCGAAAGGGGTAGTGTCGGAGCGCTGCTGATCACAATGTTGTGCCCCAAGGTGCCGTGGTCCAGCTCAGCCTGCTTTGCCCTTTGCAGGAGCATTACATACATCTGGCCATTTGCTTCGACGATCTTCTTGAGGATTTCGTACTGGACCGAAACGGAGCTGGCTTGTAATGCGTCTTGTTTCAGCTTGTCATAGGCCTGCTCCGACATGGTTTCTTTTTGTTTGGCTTGCGACAAGGCCGAAGAGAGCGAATTTTTTTCGACCTCTTCGATGGCTTTTTCCATATTCTGGATCTTATTTCTCAGCAAAGCCAATTTGAAGTAATCGGGGTGGTAAATAGCTGCCATTCCTGTGTATTCGGAACGGAGTTGCGCAAGCTGCGACCTCAGACTCTGAAGGTACTCGTTGTTTACCTGGGACGGCAAGACCTTCTCTTTGGCATTATCCATGGCCTCCAGGCTTAGCCTGGTAGCCTTGGACTCCACCAGGTTCTCTGTGGCTTTTCCGAAGAAGCCGAGGACCTGGTTAGGGACCCTTTCGGACGGAACTATGTCGTGCTTAGCAGTAAAGGCCATCAGGTCCGCTTCGGATTTCCTGAGCTGTTTCTCAGCCTCTGACAACTCGTTTCTCAGCCACCCCCTGACCTTGTCCGTCAAATCACTGCGTTTTCTCTGGGTTTCTTCGATAAATGCCGCGAGATAGACCTGCAACATCCGCTGCGCAAGCCCCGGATCATTCGCGTCCAGGGTCACCTGTATCATCTGGGTGCCTTTGACGGGATTCACGGAAATCCTCGACAACACTGAGCTTAAGCTTCCCGCTTTCTTTACCTCGGCATTCTCATTCGCGCCCGGGACCTGTTGAGTGCCGTCGGGTCGAGGAGTGTCTGCCGAACTACCTTTGTCCTCTGCGGAGGTCGCCGGCTTTGAGGCTTCGAAACGTTTAAGGAATGACTCGGCCACAGACCTGCTCTTCATGGATTCCATTTGAGTCTGATAGAACAGGTCGAATTGGCCGAAAAAGGCAAACAGGTCCGTCATATTTGAAGAAGCGGGGTATACTTTCTCCACCTCGATGGTTGCTTCGGCTCTATATACCGGCACACGGGTGTACGCATATGCAGCGGCCAGCGAGAGAACCAACACGAATACCCCGGCCACGGTCCACTTCCGGTAGAGGATGGTGCGGAGGTAGTCAATCAAGGACTTGCTGTCTTCGAAAGAAACATCTAAGACGTTGGTCGAAGGGTAAGAATCACGATAGAAATCTCCCCACGGGGGGCGACTCCTTTCGATGGAGTCTGAGCTAGCTCCGTTGAGTGGATTCAACATTACGGGGTCGTCTTGGTTGCGATTCATATTCGCTGCCTCTCGCATTTAGCCAAAAAAGATTTCTACCTCCGGGTTACTGCATTCCCTATCGCTCGAATCAAGCCGGTGTATCGAGAGCCTCGACTTCAACGGCAAAGTGCAGGTCTTGCCCAGCACAGGAGAAAGAGCGCACAGCCAAAAAAGAATACACTTCTCGCCTCAGGACTTTGTCCCTGGTTGCGGAAGCGCCGATCCCCCCACGCGGGTCCTATGTGCGATCTGGCACCTCAAAGAAAGTGCCATTACGACACGTTAATGTCATTATCGCAGGTTGCTTCAACCGGACCTTGGGGGTGACTACTAAATGTTAACCGTAATACGTTTATCTTTCAACCCCTTTCTTGCAAATGGCAGGGTTTGTGGCAACTTTGCACGTAAGGCCATTCAGGCGGAGAGAGCGATGCTGAGGCCTCCCGGGAATAGTACAACCTCAATCCAAACATGGGCTCATTACCCCTTCTTGAGGGTACCTCGTCCACGAATTATCTAATATCTACAATTCCGAGGGGTGAAATCCCGCGTTCCGCGGGAAACCAATCCCAGCACTTATAGCGGTTGCCATAATTTTTGTCCGATTGGCAAGCACTCCATGCGGTCATTCCTGCGGAGGCAGGAACCGTAGGGCCGGCGTCCCTGCCGGCCAAAATGTGCACCGGCACGGAGGCCGGTGCCTACAAGGTTCCCGCCTTCGCGGGAACGACGGGCGTTATAAGGCTTTTGAAAAGTAGGCCCCGTAAATACGATCTGAAGATCAAATTGATTATCCTCTGGCAAAACGGACATTACTTTTGGCAACCGGTATAAAGGCCGAGATTGCTTCGCTCCGCTCGCAATGACAGTCTTTCTCCGCCAGTAACTAAAGGCTTATGGCAGTTCGCGAAATTAATCGCGTATTAACTTATGGGGTGCCACTGCTGGCTTGCCCAGCAGTGCGACTCCATTCGGAAAAAACTTCTGGGAATCACTATAGCTTTGTTGACTACCTCTGTTTGAGTTTTTTCCGAAAAGCTGGTAACATTTGTGCCCCATTGGGAAGGAACAATTGTAAATAAGAATGTTGAACAAAGGTCCCGCTGGGGACCTTCCGGTGCGGTAATTTGGCGAGTACCGAGATGCCTGAACAAGAATTGAGTACCCGCAAGAATTGCGAAACATGCTTTTGTGAAGATCTGGGAATTGTTGATGTGCCTGCAACCGAGGCAATGATGTCTGAGGCACGGACTTTGCGGCTGCAAGGGCGGGCTCCGGACCTCCTGTTGTTTCTGGCTCATCCAAAGACAGTTGCCGTGGGACTTCGTGATTACTCTGTGGATCGTCCTGAAGACCTTTTGGTCAGCCCTCGCAAACTTGAGGAGGAAGGCATAGCACTGACGCGCTCAGTTCGAGGGGGAGGAATAACGTATCACTGGGCGGGCCAGATAGCCTGCTATCCAGTTGTCAAGTTACGTCCCTCGGAAAGAGATATACCCGGCTACATGCACAAGCTCGAGCAGGTGGCCATCGAGGCCCTGAAATGCTTCGGCGTGAATGTTACCCGACGCGAGGGTCGAGCGGCTTACGTCGGACTGTGGCATGAAGGCGCGAAAGTTGTGTCCATGGGGGTGCGCGTATCCAACTGGGTCACCAGTTTCGGGTTCGCGATCAATCTCGAAGGGGACCATGCTCCGTCGAAGTACGTGAGGCCATGTGGTCTGGAGGGTGTGGAACTGCTCACCGTCGAAGAGATACTGGGGAAAGCTCCTCCAAGGGCCTGGGTTATTGAGGCCGTAAAAGAGCGCTTCGCGGCGGTTTTCAGCCGCAAGCTCGATGCAATGCCCGATGACTTCGCCAGATGCCTGTGTGCGCTCCCGGAAAAAACGGGAGAGGCGCGGAATAAGTTGACTTAAAACCCGAAGAGGAAAGTACCTGATTCCGGGACGAAAGCGAATGGAGAGGCCCGGGAAAGGGGCCTCGCGGGCATAGTAGGGTGTATGGGCAGGGGCCGGTGTCACTGCCGGCCCATCCGGCGTTCCACAATGTTCATACGTTATTGCCGATGGGGTGACGAAGAACGGCCTTCGGCCGAAGAATTGGAGACAAACAGGCTCTCCCGTGTAATCGGGCGATGCAAAATTAATGAGATCAGGATTGTTCACATGAGCGACAAGGACCTTTTCCAGGTGATGGACCCCGACGGGAAGGTGGACGAATCAGCCGTAAAGGGGATTTCTGAGGAGGAGATGCACAAGATGTATCGCCTCATGGTATTCACGAGACTTTGGAATTCCAAGGCACTGAGCCTTCAGCGCCAGGGAAGGCTTGGGACGCTCGCGTCCGTGCGCGGTCAGGAGGCATCCAATATCGGCATGGGAATGGCCCTTGGACCGGATGATTGGTTCGTCCCCGCGTTTCGCGAATATGGGGCGATGTTCGCCCGCGGAGTTGTTCCCGGCGTGCTGCTCCAATACTGGGGCGGAGACGAACGCGGGGCACGTGTACCCGATGACAGTCGCGTCTTGCCGATTTGCATAACGGTGGGCTCGCATCTGTGTCATGCAGCCGGTATGGCTTGGGGAGCTAAGATCCGGGGAGACAAAATCGCTGTATTGTCCAGCTCCGGAGACGGGTCAACTTCTCAAGGCGATTTTCATGAGAGTCTAAACTTTGCCGGGGTTTTCCAGCTTCCCGTGGTCTTTGCGATACAGAACAACCACTGGGCCATTTCGGTACCTGTACAGCGTCAGACGGCCACAGAGACCCTTGCCGAGAAAGCGTGCGCGTACAATATCAACAGTGAAAGGGTGGACGGCAACGACGTTTTCGCCGTCTATTTGGCCGTAAAACGCCTTCTCGACATGGCCAGATCGGAGTGCAAGCCCTCGTTGGTGGAACTGGTAACCTACCGAATGGACGATCACACCACCGCGGACGACGCAACCCGCTATCGGAAAAAAGAAATCCTTGAGCCCTGGGCCGCCAAAGACCCTATCGACAGGCTGCGAAAGTATCTGACGGCCAAGCATGGCTGGAACGAGAAGCAGGATGAAGAATTGGTCGAGGCATGCACCGCTGAGGTCGAGCAGTCGGTGCAGGACTACGAGAAGGCTGAACCTGGCAAACCGACGATCATTTTCGACCACTTGTATGCCGAAATGCCCTGGCACCTGAGGGAAGAGAAGGAAGAGATGCTCGGGTACCTGGGACAGACGGAGAGGTGAAAACATGGCACGCTTGTCAATGGTTGAGGCGATAAACGCCACTCTGCGTGAGCAGATGGAGAAGGACGATCGAGTCGTGGTTTTGGGTGAGGACGTAGGTGTGGATGGCGGCGTTTTCAGGGCTACTGTAGGTCTTATCGAGAAATTCGGTCCTGAGCGCGTCATCGATACCCCTCTAGCTGAAAGCACCATTGTCGGGGCCGCAATTGGGATGGCCATTTACGGCCTGCGCCCCGTTGCCGAGATACAGTTCGAAGGCTTCATGTTCAAGGCGTACGACCACATTTACAGCCATGCGTCTCGTTACCGTAAACGTTCGCAAGGGCGCTATAATGTTCCACTGGTTATTCGCGCGCCGTACGGAGCGGGCGTGAGGGCCCTTGAACATCACTCCGACGCTCCTGAAGTACTTTTCACGCATCTTCCGGGCTTGACGGTGGTGATACCCTCCACGCCTTCGGATGCCAAAGGGCTGTTGACTTCCGCTCTGGAGTTTCCCGATCCGGTCATATACCTCGAACCCAAGAGGCTGTACCGCCTCTTCAAGGAGGAGGTGCCCGACGGCGATTACAGGGTGCCCTTGGGCAAGGCTCGAACCGTCCGTGAAGGAAAAGATGTGACGATCATTACCTATGGGGGGATGGTCCAGGTCTGTGAGAAAGCAGCAAAGCATGTGGAAGACGAAGGAGTCGATGTTGAGGTTGTCGACCTGAGGACTGTCTGGCCCTTTGACGTGGAAGCAATCACCACATCCGTCAACAAAACCGGGAGGCTGGTAATCGTTCATGAGGCCCCCCGGTCCTTTGGTGTAGGGGCTGAAATTGCCGCCACGGTGGGGGAGAAGTGTTTGCTGTCCCTGCTGGCTCCAATTAAAAGGGTCACAGGTTACGACGTGCTCCCACCTCTGGCGAAATTGGAGGAATACAATTATCCGGACTCGGACCGCGTTGTTAAGGCAATCCATGACACCATGCAGTTCTAGTGAATTGATATAGGAGGATCATCTTCCATGAGACATGTATTCAGACTACCGGATGTGGGTGAAGGAATTGCGGAAGCTGAAATTGTAGAATACCTGGTCAAAGAGGGAGATAAGGTTAAGGAAGACCAGCCGGTGATCAGAGTGGAAACGGACAAAGCAGTGGTGGAGCTGCCGTGTCCTGTCACAGGTGTTGTGGCGGAGATCTCGCTGAAACCGGGAGACACCGCACGCGTCGGGGATTCGCTGCTTGTAATCGAGACCGAAGCGGAGAAAGCTGAGGAAAAGAAAGAGAAGAAGGCGGAAGAAAGGCCAAGGGAAGAACCAAAGGAAGAGAAACCGGAACCAAAAAGGAAACCGCCCAGCGAGGAGCCCGAAGCTGAAAAACCGGCCGCCAAGGAGGCCCCCTCGAAGGTGATGGCCACGCCCCACACGCGAAAACTGGCGAGGGAACTAAAGGTGGACATCGCCACGGTGAAAGGCACGGGGCCTCATGGCCGAATCACCGACGAGGACGTGCAGAACGCTGCCTCCAAGCCGGCCGCGGCAGCTCCTAAAGCTCCAACCGCGGCTGCGGTGACGGTGCCGACCACCGAGGGATGGGACTTCGAAAAGTATGGTGAGACAAGACGGGAACCGCTCAAGGGGGTTCGCAAGAGGACTGCGGAGGTCATGGTCCGGTCAGTCTCCGCGATTCCGCATGTGACTCATTTCGATGAAGCTGACGTAACGGAATTACTCAAAGTTCGGGAGCAGCAACATGCCCTTGCCGAAGAACGGAAGGTGCACCTCACCATTCTGGCTTTCTTGACCAAGGCCGTCGCGGACGCGCTCAAGCATTTTCCGGCGTTTAACGCGTCGCTTGATGAATCCACAGGCGAGATAGTCTACAAGCATTACTACAACGTCGGTTTTGCGACGGACACCGAAGCCGGCCTGATGGTACCCGTAGTTCGCGACGTGGACAAGAAATCCATATTGCAGATCGCCGCGGACTTGCAGGAACTCTCCAAAAAAGCGCGGGATCGTTCCATAACCCTGGATGACATGCGGGGCGGAACGTTCACCATAACCAACGTGGGAGCGCTCGGCGGCATGTGGGCCACTCCCATCATCGTGCATCCGCAGGTTGCAATCCTGTGTTCCCTTCGTGCTGTCAAAAAGCCGGTTGTGCGTGACGATCAAGTGGTTATTCGCACCATGATGCCGCTGACCGTCGCCTTCGATCATCGCCTGCTCGACGGCGCGGACTCAGCCCGGTTCATGTCCCACATAATCAAATTGCTGGAAGACCCCATGAGAATGCTCGTGGACGTAGTATAGTAGGCAGCGCGTATTCACGCTGAGGGAAAATTGAGGGATTAAAGCCAGCCAAGACGACATTATTGAGGCTTCAATTTGGCCGCCGGCCTCCGGCCCTGGAGGAAGAAAGATGGTAGTAGGCGATTTCGCACAGGGGACTCAGGTCGCGGTCATAGGCGCAGGGCCCGGGGGATACGTTGCCGCAATCCGTGCCGCTCAACTGGGTCTCGAAGTTATTCTTGTGGAACGAGACTTGCTGGGTGGGGTTTGCCTCAATTGGGGATGCATCCCGTCCAAGGCCCTGATTCATGTCGCTGACCTGAAAAACCAGCTGGAGCATGCCGACCAACTCGGCCTTGTCGCGAAAGATATAGCAGTAGATCCGGTCAAAGTGGTTCAATGGAAGAACAGCGTAGTGGAAAAGCTGCGAAACGGAATAGCTTCGCTAATGAAGCAGCACAAAGTAGAGGTGGTGGCTGGCACGGCTCACCTGACAGGGGACAGGTCCTTCACGGTGGAAAGTTCCGACGGCGTTCATCGCTTCGAGTTCGAACACGCGATCCTGGCTACCGGATCTTCCCCGGCCCAACTCCCAGGCATTCCACGGGATGGAGAAGTGGTCATCGATTCCACCGACGCTCTGGAACTGCCTTCTATCCCGGAGCGAATGGTCGTGGTAGGCGCGGGCGCGGTGGGCCTGGAGCTGGGAATAGCGTATGCAAAATTTGGGAGCAAAGTGACAATGCTGGATGCCGGCGAACGACTGCTCGCCATGCTCGACGCGGATATATCGAGGGCCATGGAAAAAGCGCTAAAGGGGTTTAACATAGACCTGGTGCTCAGCGCCCGTGTCCAGGAGTTCAAGCGCAAGGATTCCACCGCGGAGCTAAAGTTTTCAACACCGGACGGCGAGCAGACTATCACTGCGGAGCGCGTCCTGGTCGGAATAGGCCGGTGGCCCAACACCCGCGACATTGGATTGGAAAAGGCCGGTGTGAAGGTTGACAAGAGAGGTTTCGTCGAGGTTGATTCCCGCATGGAAACATCGGTGAAAGGCATCTTCGCCATAGGAGACATGGTCGGGGGCGCTATGCTTGCCCACAAAGCCATGTATCAGGGCAAGGTGGCCGCTGAAGTCATTGCGGGACAACCGGCCGCGTTCGAGGGGGTAGAGGTCCCGGGTGTGATCTTTAGCGACCCGGAGATAGCCACTGTAGGCCTGACGGAGCAACAAGCCAAGGACCAGGGCATTAAAGTCAAAGTCGGCGTGTTTCCATTCAAAGCGCTGGGTAGAGCTATGACTCTGGGTGAAGCCGGAATAGGTTTTTCCAAGATAATATCGGATGCGGAGACCGGTGCGGTGTTGGGCGTTCACATCATCGGCCCGCACGCTTCGGACCTGATTTCAGAAGGGGCCTTGGCCGTCGCGTCCGCGTCCCATATCGACGACCTTACGCTCACCATTCACCCGCATCCGACCCTTCCCGAAAGCATCGAAGAGGCCGCGGAACAAGTGGAGCACCGGGCAATACACATCTTCAATCCACCGGAAAAGAAGAAGTGAATCTCTCACATCAGGAGCATGCTAAATGCGCTGGGGCGTTCTGGCCAATCTGGCTGTGATCCTTGCTGTGAGCGGGGTTTTGTTGTTCTTCGTGTTCAGCGCCTCACTGGAGCGCGCTGCACTAGACGTCAAGATTCAGCAAGCTGACATTCTGGCGGGCTTGGTGGAGCAACAAATCCGTCTGGCGGAAACTCCGGACAAACTGTGGGCCCAAATGAAAGCGATCTGCCTGGGCATGACCGGGGTCAAGCTTGTCCTTTATGACTCCGGCGGCAAGAGGATCGGCGGGTGCGGCGGACAAACACTCTCAGATAAGCCTATTCTGGACAAGGAAGGCCGCAGCATAACGACAACCGGGCCGCCGTGGCCTACAGGTGTGCTGAACGGAAGGTCCGTAATTATGGACATTACCGGAACCTTCCCTCATGGAATCCGGGCCGTAAGGGCCATCCTGGAAATTCCACCGTCGGCCTTCCTGCCCGCGTGGAAGTTTTTCGGGGCTTATTTGGTTCTCACGCAGTCCGCACTTTTCTTCCTCGGCTATTTGTTGTTTCACCGTACAGTGATTGGTCCTGTGGGCGAGATCGCTCGGCTCGCAGGCAAGGCTTCGGGAATCGCGGATTTTCCGGATCGTTCCGAACCCTTAAAATTGAAGGGTGATATTCAGCAAATCTCCTCGAGCCTTAGAGGGATGTTGCTGAAAATTATGGAAGACCGCGAGAAAATGAAAGATCTCATCGAGCGCCTGCAGGCCATTAACAGGGACCTGGAAGCTGCGCAGCAAGGCCTGATCCGATCCGAGAAATTGGCCGGCGTGGGTAGGCTGGCAGCAGGACTGGCCCATGAAGTGGGTAATCCATTGCAGATAGTCATGGGGTACGCGGAACTCCTGAAGAAGCAGCCCGATCAGGAGTCCCTTAACGAGATACTTCCAAGGATGGACCAGGAGTTGAGACGAATACACGATATCCTTCAACGGCTGCTGGAATTTGCTCGGCCCATCCGCAAAGACATCGTCATCTGTGATGTCAACGCTTTGTTGACGGATTGCGCTGCCTCGATAAGCGTCAGAGAGGGATTCCGAAACATCGAATTTGAATACGACCTTGATCCGGCACTCGAACCTATAGAAACCGAACCGGACAAAATCCGGCAGATACTGGTCAATTTGATCTTTAATGCTGCCGACGCCATGTCTGACCCGCCGTGCAGAATCATATTGCGTACCGGAAAAGCTGAGCAAGGAGTTGGAATCGAAGTGGAAGACAACGGCACGGGCATACTCGAAGAGCATCTGGAGAAGGTCTTTGACCCGTTCTTCACCACCAAAGAACCGGGAAAGGGCACGGGATTAGGCTTGGCCGTGTGCCTGGGTCTGGTAGAGTCGTTGGGAGGCTCGATGCAGATCAAATCCGCCGAGAACCACGGAACATTGGTAAAAATAGAGCTGCCCCAGCGGTCTATTTCTTAACGAAGTTGACCGTAAATGCCAGCCAACTGCCAAACTCGGCCTCCCTCCTGAAACCTGCCGCCTCGCCCCGTATCGCCAGGTGAAGGTGACGACCACCAGGACCACGAAGAAGATAAAGATGATTGAGGCAGTTGCCATCATTTTTGTCCGATTTGCAGGCGCTCCATTCCGTCATTCCTGCGGAAGCAGGAATCCAGTCCCGCGTCTCGCGGGATTTCCTGGGTTCCCGCTTTCGCGGGAACGACGGGGGTTATGGCGCTCTGGAAGGTCGGTCCCGTCTGAAAGCCAGACTGATCATCCCGTGGCCAAATGGACATTACTTTTGGTAACCGGCATAAGGCTATAGCAATCGTCTCCTGGTCACTCCTCCAGCCTGTTACGGCCCTGTTTCTCTTCAGCGCAAGCCGTCTTCCTTTTTGGCTTCTTCCTTCTTGAGACCACCAACGCGGGGAAGCGGTCGGCCGGAATCGGTTACAACAAGGGCCACGACAATTTCATCTCCTCTAGGAGCGTCCTGAACGCGGATGGGCATTGCGTCGAAATGGGACCGGACGAAAGCCGCGTCCTTGTAGTGAACGGGCACATCGATTTCGGTTCCCGGGCCGCCTATCTTCTTTGCCGAAGGAATAATAGCTTTGCCTCCTCCTAACGCCTCCCTGAAGGGTGTTCCTAGTTTTGGGTGAAGGATGGCCGCTGCGTGCTCCAGTTCACCCATCGGACCGACAATCGCGGCCTTGCCGTAGCTTTCAGCTTTCTGGGGAGAGATGTTCAAGGCTTCCAGCGCCATTTTGCCCAAAAGTTCTCCCAGTTCCAAACCTATATTTACCAGGTCATCAAGATTCTCTTGGTATCGGCCCGCGAAAGGATTCTTGATAACAGCCACAGCCGCTGCTCTGCGCGTAGGGGGATTGACATCTTTTCCCATTTCCATTCTGGTCTCTTCCACAATTTTCAATATCTTACGGATTTCCATATCACGCCTCCTTTAAAGCATATTTTCTTGTAGATCGGTTTTGGACCCATAGAGATGAAACCTGTTGCCCATTCCGTTGCATCCTCAAGAAACGTTCTTCACAAGCGGTGAACCAAGCCCGCGATATACTCGGTGCACTGCATGCGCCCTTGGACGGTAATGCAGGCGCCTGCGATCAGGCTCACTTTCACCAGGGCCTCAGCCCGATTCATTCCCTGCGAGAGCGCTGTAAGCATCTCATCTTCTGCCAGATATCCCAGCGACGCAGTAATCTCTACGCCTTTCAGATCAGTGTCGGGGTAAATGGACTCTGCTGCGCATCTCTCGACCGCAGGGCTGGATATGTAAGTGGCATTTGCCACGGCTGTGGCCGCCGCGTCTGCGATTGCGGCGCGGGCCGCGAAAACCGTTGCGGCGGAAGCTACACCCCTGGTAAAACTGCGTCCGCCCAGGCCGCTGGTGCAGATGCCTCCGATGTTCATCTCCGGAGTTATGAGCACACGGTGCGTGACCTCTTCAGCGCCCAAATCAGGCCTGATGCCCACATTTAAGGTCTCACTCTCGGCCAGGCGGATGGCCACATCGCCGCCATTATTTACCACCACTCGGGTTAGTCCCCGGCGTGCGATAAAGTCGGCAGTCGCGTCGGCAATGGTGCCGGCCACCGCGGCCATGGGGGTCAGGTCAGGATCGCCCACCGCGGTCACAGCGGACCACATGCGATGAATCAGCAGATGTCGCGGTGGTTCGGGGATTGCGCGGGCCGGGCCCCGCATCTTATCCATGTGGGCCGCGATTTCTTCCAGAAAAACTATCGCTTCATTGGCTGCTCTGACGCAAACGTCGTCCTGGGGCTCTCCATGAATCGACCCCTCGATGAACATTCGCATCGGTCCGCATTCCACAAAGACTGTGTCATCTCCCAGCTTAAGAATACGGCTTTCCCATGAACTCATAATTTGGCGCTTTTGGGCAACGGTCCGGTACCTCTGAAGTCCTCATCCAAAAGGCTTTATGGCTTCCTCGTGGCCGCCCATTTCCAGGTAGTCCTCCAAGGTCATAGTGTATTCGATGGGGCAGACCGTGGCCGGAGTCGGGACCCACGTGAACGCGCCCTGCATTACCTTTTCCACGTCCACCATGAAGTTGATGCCGCCACCCGGCAACACAAAGGTCGGCGCTCCACCAATGGTCAAGCGGGCTTTCATTGCGTGGACAGCCCGGGTGAGCTTGATGGGGTAGCGGGCCACGCCTGCTCGGGCGCTCCCTCCGGAGCCGCCGCAATATACGGCCGATACCCTGGATTCCTGACAAGTGTCGGCGAGGTCGGCCACGGCCCTGGAAGCGTCAGAAGGCATGGGTATCTCTTTGAGGTCCCCGCGCTTGCCGACCTTCATCATCACGGCCTTGCGGCCCGTGGTTTCGGTAATGAGAATTTTCATTCCGGCTCGGGCTACGTTCATGTCCACGGATTCGATGACATCGCGGGGTTCAATGATTGAGGTCCCGCCCCATCCTTTGCCGTGATCGCCGAAATACCGTCCCGGCGTGCTCTGTTTGAAACGAAGCCTAACACCGCTTGGACGCGCCCCTACATATAGACCCGAGGAGTGCTCGCTCATTAAGCCTGTCAAGTGGGAATCCAGGACGATGACTTCGTCCGCCACCTCGTTGAAGAGGCCGGCGAAAAGGCCTAGTGTAGCGCTCCCGCAGCCTACTCGCATGACATCATCTATTTTGCCGTCGATTACGGGCCGATGCCCGACTTGAACCTCAATCCTGCTCCCATGGTCGATTCGGAGCTTGGCACGTTTGCGGTTGGCTATGTCTGAGATAAGCCTTGCCAGAGACAAACCGCCATCACCGGTCAGGAGATTTACGCCGCCAAGGGAGAGGATTTTCGACCCGTATTCTTCGGTCGTGAGATGTCCCACCTGCTTGCGGCGAAAGAAAACGGGCGCGCCTTCCTTTCCGATAGTTACGTCCGTGTCTATCTTGAGCTTTATGCCCGAGTAGCTCAGCGGGGCCTCTGTGACTACGGTGACTACGTCAACGCCGTCAACTTTTGATTGAACGATGTGTGGAGCAGGTTTGCAGTCGGGGTACGTAGTGCCTGCGCCTATACCTGTAATGAGAGGTTGGCGGATCGCGGGCTTCCAGTCTGGCCCGGTCAGGTGTTTGACCTCTTCGTAGGTCTTTAACGCGATCGTCCGTTCGAGCGTCCCCCCGCGGTTCATGAACCGCTGGCAGGCTCCGGTGTAACCTTCTTTGATCCGGCATTGAATAGGGCAAGCCTCGCAAGTCACCGCTCCGGGAACAGGAGCGTCTTCGGAGAATAGAGCCTCTTCGGGGCAGACTTTCAAGCACGCGCCGCATTCCGAGCACGCGGGGCCTATGACGGCTTTCCTTTTGACCAGGCGGATGGCATCCTGCGGGCAATCCAGCACGCACGCTCCGCAGCCTTTGCATTTTTCAATGATAATTTGCATTAAGGCACCTGATCACTTCAGCTGACAACATCGGACTCGCCCCTGACATGATAGAAAGTTTTTTGAAGGGGGGTGCGGGGGGAAACTTTTGTTCACAAAAGTTTCACCCCGCAGGCCGTTTCTCTTTGCCTTCTTGCCTTCTTTACTCACGCCACTTTTACCTTTCGCTTGGCAGGCGGGGTGTTGCGGCTCACTTTCACTTCGATTTTGCCGTCGATCATAACCATGGAGATTCCAGGGATGTCGCCAGCTTCAATGGCCCCGAGAGCATCTTTCCCGACCGAGCCCATCGGCGCGTCCATGGCGATCAGGTCCGCGGGCAAGCCTTCACGGACAAAACCCGTATCGAGCCCGAAAACCTTGGCGGTGTTTCCCGTTGCCATGCAAAGTGCTTGCTCGGCTTTCACATCCGTGAGCGAAGCGGCCATACAGATTACGCGTAGGATGCCCAGCGGAATTACTCCGGTGCCCGACGGAGCATCGTTGCCGATGATGAATCTATCAAGGGTGTTCTTTTTCAGGCCCAGGTTCAGCGCCTCGATCATGGTCCTGGGATTACCGCAATGGACCAGCTCTAAAGCATAGGACGTCTCTTCGACCAGTTTCTTGATCTCCTGCGGCGACACGGAAGTCGGACCCCCATTGACGTGGCAGGCTATATGAGGGTCAACAGCTATCACCTGGTCCGCGGTGACCGTGTCGCTCCCTGGAATGGACGTTCCGCCGGTGTGCATCAGAACGATCATGCCGTTCTTTTTCGCCCACTGGACCATTGGAGCCGCGTCTTCAGGGAATTTTACGGAACCGAGACCTATCTCGCCCACGATTCTAACGCCCTCACGGGCCATCTCCTCGAAGTCTTTTTCAATGAGACCCTTTTCCAGGATTACTGCCCCGCCCAAAACTTTGGCTCCGCACGGGCGAAAGTTGGCAAAAGCCTTTGCTGCGAGGATAGCCAGAGCTTTGGTTCCGGCAGGATCTTTCGGTCTTCCGGGAAGATGGACTTCTCCCGCCGATATAATTGTGGTGACGCCTCCGTGAACCTCGCTTTCCAGGAAGCCTATCTGGTTTTGCCGGGGCGTGTAATCCCCCAGCACAACGTGGCAATGCGAGTCTATAAGTCCGGGAGAAATGGTACTCCCTGCCGCGTCGACAGTGATGTCCGCGGCCGGGGATTGAAGATCCACGGTTCTTCCGATTTTTTCTATCCGACCGTCTGCAACCAATATTGCATCGGAATTGATAATGGGGCTGTCAATGTTACCACTCACCAGGGTGCCGATGTTCTTGATCAAGGTCCGGGGCATTATTCCTCCTCACTGCGACGATTCTTGGCTGTCGAACACGCCTTAAGAACTCTCTCCAGGTTTGCAGGCAAATCGTATATCCGCACGCCCAACGCGTCCGCAATTGCATTTGCCACGGCCGGGGCAGTCGGTATGAGGGCCGGTTCCCCGACTCCCTTCGCGCCGTACGGCCCAGTGGGTTCCGGGTCTTCTATGATGATGGGGACTGTCGCGGGCATGTCCGCACATGACGGTATGTGATAGTCTTTCATGGATTCCGTCTTTCCGGGAACAAATTCCTCCATAAGGGCAAACCCAATGCCCATTGCCACTCCGCTGTAAATCTGACCTTCAACGCTCGCGGGATTGATGGCCTTCCCGACATCGTGGGCAGCGACCACTCTTAGTACGTGGACCTCGCCGGTCAGGGTGTCGACTTCGACCTTAGCGCAATGTGTCGCAAATGCGTACGTGGCGTACGGGACCCCTTGCCCGGTCTCCGGATCCAATGACGTGGTAGCAGGGTCAAAGTAACCCTGCCACTTTAATGGTATGCCGGTTCGATGGGCTCGGTCGGCGATCTTCTTGAAGGAAACGGTTTTCTCGGACTCAGCCACAGACCGGATCTCACTGCGCTGGACAATGAGCTTCTCTCGATCGGCCTTCAAGATCATTGCGGCTTCCGTCAAAAGCACTTCTTTGAGTTTTTTCGCTGCGTCCAAGACTGCATTGCCGGAGATGTAAGTTTGACGACTGGCCGAAGTCGCGCCGGCCGAAGTGGTCCGGAGCGTGTCCGCCACCACAAGGCGAATTTCGTCAGGTCTGATGCCAAGTTCTTGGGCGGCAATCTGAGCGAGCGCGGTGCAGGACCCCTGTCCTACGTCGGCCGCGCCTGTAAAGAGCTGGATTTTGCCCTCAAGGGTCAATTCTATCTGAGCGGTGGATGGATTCTGAACCCCTGTGTTACCGATCCCATAAAACATGGACGCGATGCCCACGCCTTGGCGGCGATATCGATCTGAGGTCTCCTTTTCTTCCAGTGCCTGGAGATAGTGTGGAGCTACTGCTTTCAGGGTCGCGGTGATCCCCACACTGGCCTTGAGTTCTTGTCCCGTAGAAGTCAAGGAGCCCACTCGGTAAGCATTCCGCAGCCGCATTTCCAGCGGATCGATCCCCAACTCCTCGGCGAGCAAGTCCATTTGAGCTTCGTGAGCAAAGGCCATCTGGGGAACGCCGAAGCCTCTCATTGCACCGGCCATGGGGTTGTTCGTATACGCGAACAAAGATTCGATCCGCACATTGGGGACTTCGTACGGCCCTACCGCATGGACCGCGGACCTAGTAACCACGGCCAAGCCGTACGAAGCGTACGCGCCCGTGTCACCAATAATCTTCACGTCCGCGGCAAGCAGCCTGCCCTCGCGAGTCGCTGCGGTCTTATAGTAGATTTTCAGCGGATGCCGTTTTGCAGTACACAGGAACGCCTCTTCACGGGTGTAAACCATGCGGACCGGCCGGTTAAGCAGATAAGCCGCCAGCCCCACGAAACCTTGTACGTTGAGGTCCAGCTTGGAGCCGAATCCGCCTCCGGTAGCAGCCTGAATGATTCTTACCCTGCTTTCGTCCAAAGCCAGCAAGTCCGCGACATCTTTCTGATCGTAGTGGGGGTTCTGAGTCGACGCGTAAATCACCAGAAGGCCGTCCTGGTCCACGAATCCGGCTCCGGCGTCAGGCTCCAGATATGTGTGTTCAAGGTGGGGGGTAGTGTAAATCCTCTCGACGATGACGTCCGCTTCCTGGAATGCCTTGTCCGGGCTGCCTCTTTTGACGACTCGTCTGCCCAGGAGATTGCCGGTTTTATGGATTAGCTCCGCGCCGGGCCGTAGAGCTTCTTCGGGATCCAGGATCGCGGGCAGGTCCCGGTAAGTAACGCGAATGGCTCGGACAGCCTGTTCAGCCGCCTCAGGAGTCTCAGCAGCGACCAGCGCGATGGGATCGCCAATGCATCTGACCTTATCTTCCGCCAGGAGCGGCTGGTCCTTGTTGATGATGCCAAGCCGATTTCGGCCTGGAATATCTTTGGATGTGAAGACCTTCACGCAACCAGATACAGCCTGCGCTTTGCTTATGTCGACATCGAGCACCAAAGCATGCGGCCTGTCACTCCGCAACGCCATGAGGGTCAACGCGCCTGGCAGATCAATGTCCGCGGCAAAGCGAGCGCGGCCGAGGAGCCTGGAGCGCGCCCCAATCCTGGGAACACTTTCGCCAATATTTCCGGTGAGGTCACTGGTCATTGCAACGTATTCAAATGAGTATTCGTGTCAGGGCTTTTGTAACGAGCCCCTCCACGGCAGGTTTTTTATATTCGGTGGACGATCTGATGCCGCTCCTGCGAATCATCTCCCGGGTTACTTTTTCCGCGGCTTCTCGTATTGCAGCCATATTGGGCCGCCGTCCGATCAGGTGATTCTCTGCAGCCGTCATCCTTGCGGGCTGGGGAGTGATAGAGCCCACGGAAAGCCTCAAGTCCTCCACCACACCGGCCGAATCCAACCGAGCCAGTGCCGCTGCGTTGATTCGGGCCACTGCAAGGGCTTTCCGCCTGGCGATTCTTTCGAAACTGTAACGGTACGTTCCGTCGATGGCTTCCAGGAGGAACCCCGTGATCAATTCCTCGGGCTTGAGGTTCGTGCGATAGGGCCCGACAATAAGGTCCTGCAAGGGCTCAATACGCTCCGAAAACGCGCTCCGGATTATGACCCGTCCATTGTGAACCAGAATCGGAGGGACACTGTCCGCAGCCGGTGAAGCGTTGGCCGCGTTGCCACCTGGGGTGCCTACGTTGCGAATTTGGACGCTTCCTACTTGTCCAGCGGCTTCCACCAGCGCTGGAGCGAATTCCTTTACAATCTTATCATTTACGATCTCCGTGTAAGTGACCGCGGCACCGAGGGAAATTACATTGTCGATTTTCCCCACGCCTCGTAGTTCGTCCAGCCGGGATATGTCCATGACGAACTTGCCGGCAACGTCTCCTCTGCGGATCAAAATCATCAAATCAGTACCGCCGGCCATCACCGACGTCCGGGGCCCGTGAGCGGCCAGAAACCCCAGGGCTTCATCCAGCGATCGCGGCCGGAAATATTCGAAACGGGATCTCATCCGTCAGCCCTTGTGCGGTTTCGTTTCACGGAGATCTTTTGCAGCTTGCTCAACGGCATCGAGAATCTGAATGTACCCGGTGCAACGACACAGATTGCCTGAAAGAGTTTGAATGATTTCTTCACGGCCGGGGCTCGGGTTTTGATCCAACAGAGCCTTGGCGGACATCAGAACGCCGGGAGTGCAGAATCCGCATTGCACGGCCCCGTGAGAGATGAAGGCCTCCTGAAGAGGATGCAATACTCCTTCGGACTCAGCGGTGGCACTGCCGAGTCCTTCCACGGTCTGCACATCGCGCCCGTCCAATTGTGGGGCCAACAGGAGGCAGGAATCCACAGCCCGACCATCCACAAGGATCGTGCAAGCCCCGCATTCGCCGATGCCGCAACCTTCTTTGGTACCGGTCAGGCCCAGTTGCTCCCGCAACACGGTCAGGGCCGTCTCCCAGGGCTTGACCTTGATTTCCGTCTGCTTGCCATTGAGCACAAAAGAAACCTTGACCAGAGTGGCATCCGATTCTTCATTGTTACTGTTCATTGGAGAATCCCAACCATCACAAGGCCAGGTACGACTTTCGCACATGGTCGTTTTTCATCAACTCGCTGCCGGCACCTTCCATGACCATTCGGCCGTTCTCAAGAACGTAAGCCCGGTCGCTTATCTCCAAGGAAAAATGCACATTCTGCTCTACCAGCAGGACGGTGAGTCCGGTGGATGCGATTTCGCTGATCGCCCTGAAAACCCTGGTTACCAGCAGCGGAGCAAGGCCCAGGGAAGGCTCGTCCAGAAGCAGCAGAGAAGGCTTGGACATCAGGGCCCTGCCTATGGCAAGCATCTGCCGCTCCCCGCCGCTGAGCGTTCCGCCTTTCTGGTGCATGCGTTCGTGGAGCCGCGGGAAAAACGCGAAGACCTGCTCCAGGCTTTCGTCCCTTTTACCGCGGGCCGATTTCATGTACGACCCCATTTTGAGGTTGTCCAGAACGCTCATTTCCGAAAAGACTCGCGCTCCTTCAGGCACTATGGTCAAGCCTAACTGGACTATCTTTTCAGGGGGTAAGCGGTCTATGGCAGGGCCTTCAAAGGTGATGGCCCCCTTCGCGGGGTGTTGAAACCCCACTATAGTGTTCAGTAAGGTGCTCTTCCCCGCGCCGTTGGGACCGATAACCGTGACTATCTCACCTTTGTTTACTTCAAGACTGACTTCACGCAGTACTTGAACATCTCTGTAAAAGACGTCTATCTGGTCCACACTTAACAAGGTTTCGCTCATTCAAAAGCACCCGCTGGATAAAAAACCGGGAATTTTCACAGTTGACAGAATTCAACTCGCTCCGACATCCGTCGGATGAGGGCCAAAATGGACTTTGGTGCTCCCCAGGTACGCCTCGATGACCTGCCTGTCCTTGACCACTTCCTCAGGGCGGCCTTCAGCGATTTTGGAGCCGTAGTTGAGCACAATAATCCTGTCCGATATGCCCATTACCGCACGCATGATGTGTTCCACCACGATCAAAGAGCGCCCGGAATTGCGAATATCCCTCAACAATTCAAGGGCTTCGTCAATTTCATGGGGGTTGAGCCCAGCCATGTTTTCGTCCAGGAGCAGGACCTTCGCGCGTGAAGCTAAGGCCCTTGCCAACTCCAAACGCCTGCGAGCGGGGACCGAAATGGAATGGGACGGTTTTTCACTCTGGGCCGAAAGCCCAACCCAGTCGAGAACCCTCTCGGCTTCTCGCCTTGCATCTGCCATGCTCATTTGGCCGCCGTGGAGAGCCCCTACGAGGACGTTTTCGAACACGGTCATGGCCCGAAAAGGTTCCATAATCTGAGAGGTTTTCGCCATTCCCAGACGACAAACGCGATGTGGCTTAAGACCGGTTATGTCCGCGCCCTCCAAAACAATTCGGCCTTTGGTGGGGCGATACAGCCCGATCATGCAGTTGAACAGCGTTGTCTTGCCGGCACCATTGGGGCCGATCATCCCAAGAATCTCGCCGTTTTGGAGGCTGAACCCCACTCGGTGCACAGCGGGCAGCGCGCCGAAATGCATGCTGACCTCTTCGCATTCAAGTACCGGGGCCGGTGTATTTTCGAGTTGATTGGCCAAACTCTAGACGCCTTTCAGATCTCAGATGAAACGAATGCCTTTCCAGTCTTTGATCGTACCCACTATTCCGCTGGGCATGATCAGAATGATCACGATTATGATTCCGCCGACCATGATCAGGTAATACTCGACAAAAGTCGTGCCCAGGATTTCGTACAGGATTTTCAGCACCGAGGCCCCGATGACCGGGCCGAGAAACGTTCCCATCCCTCCCAGCAAAGTCATGATGACCATATCCACGGTCTTATGGACATTGAAGACATCGGCAGGCGTTATGTAGGTTATCCAATAAGCCTCGATTCCTCCGAACATTCCCAGGAAGAATGCGCTGGTTACGTACGCCCTCAGCTTTATTGCCGTCGTGTCGACCCCTGCAATCTCCGCGGCCGCTTCGGCCTCGTGGATGGCTTTCAAGCCGTACCCGAACTTGGAATGCTCGATCCCATAATGAACCAACATGATTGCGAAGGTAACTGCAAAGACGCAGTAAAAGAAAAACGTGTTGTCATGGCCACCGATAGGCAACGTAATGCCGTGGCTACCTTGAAAAAAAGAAACCCCGAACGTGCGGTCGAATTCCAGTGTCACCTGTTTCATTGCTTCTGCAAAAGCAAACGTTGCAATGGCGAAATAAGCGCCTCTCAAACGCAGGGTAGGGACCCCGATCGGGAAGGCGATCAGTGCGGATATGCCGCCCGCAAGAATTACAGCGGGAAAAAAAGGGGATGCGAACTTGGTCATGGCAATGGCCGTGACGTAAGAACCCAGGCCGAAATAAACCACGGGTCCAAAGTCGATATAGCCCGTGTATCCGCTCATCATGTTCCAGCAACCGGCCATGCCGATCCACAGGATAACCACGCTCATCAGGCGCAGCACATATTCGGACGGGCCGAACAGAGGAACCGCGCCGACAGCCGCCGAAGCCGCGATAAAACAGACCCAGAATATCAAACTGCCCTTGCGATCACTCATGTCCTGCCGCCGTGCCTCGAGAAATCATGCGACCTGACCCTTTCCAACAATTCCCGCGGGACGCACAATGAGAACGAAGAAAAGCATTATAAAAGTCAGTGCGACCGAAATCCCGCCGCTCAAGTAAGTCGCGGCCAAGGACTGAGCCACACCGAGGATGATGCCACCCCACAGAGCGCCGGGCATATAGCCCATTCCGCCAAGAACAACCACGCAAAAGGCTGTTATCGTGTATCCCAGGCCCATTTCCGGGAATATGATCACGAACGGACTTATCGACGCGCCTGCGAGACCTGTGATCGCGGCCCCAATTCCAAAGGTAATCGCATAAATCTCCCTTATGTTTACGCCCATGAGACGCGCGACTTCCTTGTCCATTGCCGTGGCACGGATCGCCCGCCCGGTCTCGGTTCGGGTGAGGAAAAACCACAACAGCCAGATGATCAACAAGGCGATGCAAAAAGTTATCAGGCGGGAGTACGGGATGTTAAGACCCCAGACTGCCGCGTTGGCTCCCGAATATGAGGTTGTGATGGATCGGAAGTCGTGAGTCCATATCTTGAGGGCCAGATTGGCAACCATCAGGTGTATCCCGAAGGTGAGAATGTAGCTCATAATATGTGGTTGCTCGATGACCCGGTTGATGATGTACTTCTGGATCACGTACCCGAAAATAAAAAGGAACACCATTGCAAAAGGAACCGTGAAATAGGGGTCCATATGAAAGCCGACAAACATCCAGTACGAGGTGAACGCTCCCAACATTACCAGCTCTCCGTGAGCCAGATTCACCACGCCCATCACCCCGAATATAAGGGAAAAGCCCGCGGAATACGCCGCGTATACTCCTCCCAGAAGGAGACCATTTATCAGGGCTTGGATGAATATGGTGTCCATGTTTTAGAAAACCACGGAAGTCGGTTCAGCCTTCTTGGATGACTTTGTTACCTCGGTTGCTCCGGAGCCGGCATTCCAGCGGGTTACAACCACTTTTTTGTCCGTGTAGAAATCGACCGCATCGTTTGCTCGGCCGCGATGCGACCCATAGAAGGAGATCTTTCGACCGCCCACAGGATAGAACGCGATGGGTGCGGGAGTACCGATGTTTATCCCCACCTGGCCGGTTTCGACCTCGCGGATGAAGCGCCGTGCCCATCCGCCGCTTTCGGTGTAAATGACCGCGGTGTGCCCAAAGAGGCTTCGGTTGACTATGTCAATTGCTTCGGTCAGGCTCTGGACCCGCTTCATGCATCGCACCGGCCCGAAGATCTCTTCGCTGAAAACGAACGAATCAGGCTCTGCTTCCAGCACCGTCGGCCCCAAAAAAAATCCTTTCGGATATTTGTCAACGCGCTGGTTGCGCCCGTCCAGTAGCAGGGTCGCTCCGTGTTTGAGGCCGTGTTCTATGGCAATGTGCATGCGGTCCAGGGCAGCGCTGCTTACGAGCGGCCCCATATCTACGCCCGGATCCATCCCGCCTCCCAGCTTCAAGGCTCTGCAAGCCTCCAGGAACCTATCGCGAAACATGTCGTAAATGTCCTGGTGCACCAGCACATTCGACACCGCGAAGCAACGCTGGCTGGTATGCCCGAAACAGGAATTCACAAGATTGGGTATCACCTCGTCCAGGACCGCATCAGGCATGACGACAACATGGTTCTTGGCGCCTCCCTGGCACTGGGCCCGCTTGCCGACGGAAGTTGCAGACTTGTACACCATTTCGGCAACCCTCGACGACCCCACAAAGGTAACGCCCGCCACGTCCGGGTGGGTGCAAAGCCGATCTCCCACCTGGGGTCCACCGTTGACAACGTTCAAGACGCCCTGCGGAAAGCCTGATGCCTCTGCTATCTCGGTTATTCGCAACATGGTCATTGGGCATAATTCGCTCGGTTTGACCACAACCGTGTTCCCGCACGCCACTGGCCAGGTGAAATAAAGGGCTATCATTGCCGGAAAATTAAATGGAGGGAGGATCGCGAAAACACCCAAGGGTTCCCGGATGAAATACTCGTCTACGCCGGTGCCCACGTCCTCGCTTATACTCCCTTTGAGAAGCTCCGATATCCCGCACGGGTGCTCCACGTATTGAATAGCCCTCATTAGCTCTCCCTTGGCGTCGGAGAGCGTCTTTCCGTGTTCCAGGACTATGATTTCCGCGAGTTCGTCCCTGGCCGCCAACAGGTTGTCCCTTAGAGCGTAGAGGCAATCAGCGCGACGGGTTGGGATGGTGTTTCGCCATGCAGGAAATGCGCTCTTTGCGGATTCAACCGCGGCATCCACTTCATCCATGGTTGAATCCGGGCATAAGGCAACGACCGCGGCATTGGTCGAGTCCACGATTTCCAAATACCGGGTTGTGGACGATTCGACCCACTTCCCATGAATGTAATTCTTCAGCTTCTTTTCGGCCATGAGTATTCCTTGACAGTCAGAAGACATTGCCGGAGAGGAACCTTTTCTATAAACGGAATTCTACCGTTGACAAGGAATCACCGAGGCACATCGGTGTCTTTGCGAGGAGTGAAACGACGAAGCAATCTCATCTTCGGTGGGACGGGCATCTTGCTGGTGGGACCGGCATCCTGCCTGTCATTCAGATAGACAGGCTGGAAGCCTGTCCCACCTGGCATGTCTGCCACCAATGGAGATTGCTTCGGGCTTGCGCCCTCGCAATGACAGTTGCACTGTTTCCCAGGTGAACAATTCGGTTTACAAAAAAGCCTCTCCGCGTATCGTCCTTTATCTCTCCTTCCAGGGCTTGAACGGGTACCAGATCTTGGCTTCGGCGAATTCCAGCGGGAAGACGTTCATCAGTTTGCCCTTCTGGATTTGGACCGCGACCGGCGGATGGGCCGCGTTGGCTCCATCCTTATCGAACTGAATCTTGCCGTAGAAGGTCTCGAAGGTCTGCGCGTGGAGTTTCTCCATAATCTTCGCACGATCTTCCTTTTTCTCGATAGGCGGCTTCAGGCCTAATTCCTGCACGACCAGTTGTTGCGCTATGGCCCCACCCGCGGAGGCTGCCTCCACGTAATCGGGGTAACGCTGGAACTTCGCAAAATATGCCTTATTGAAATCAGCAGCGGAGCCGAAGATCGGACCTTTGTGCGGCATATTGGGTGTCCATTCAGAAGCCGCGATGACATACTCCGCGTCCCCTTTCAGGTCCTCCACGAATTTCGGAACGGTCGGCCCATAGCTGAAGGCCACTGCTTTGGGGCTGAAGTCGATCTCCTTGAGGGCTTTGATCGTCTTCATTGCGACAAGAAGGTGGGACCCAACCAGCAGTATGTCCGGGTTCTTGTTTTTGACCTTGAGAAATAGAGAGTTGTAATCCTCCAACGACATAGGGAAAAGCTCAAAATGGACAACTTCGATGCCGTTGGATGCACAGTATTTCTTGTACCCCTCGCATGCGAGAGCAGTGAATAGAATGTCGGCTCCGACGATCGCGGCGGTCTTGGGCTTTGGCTGAACAGCCTGAAAAATATCCACACAGCCTCGAACTTCCTCAGTGGCTTTGCCCAGAGTTGAAAAATAGTACCTAAAGCCTCTTTCAAAGAGCTTGTCGGAGCTTGCGCCTCCGCTTATGAGGGGGTACTGGTATTTCTCCGCTACCGCGCTTTGAGCAAAGACCTGGCTGCTCCCGAACCCTCCGAGGAGCAGGTCCACTTTGTCGCTGACGATCAACTGTTCGGTCAACTTGGCATTGGTCGCGGGATCGCTCTTGTCGTCATAGAAAATAAGCTCAACTGGGTGGCCGTTCATCCCTCCCTTGGAATTCACAGCGTCCTTCCAAATCGTGTAAGCATCCTTGACGAGGGAACCGTCTTTGCCGAAAACCCCGGTCAGTGACACAGCCACTCCGATACGCCATGGCTTGACTTCCGCTGCATGGGAGGCCGTGCCTATTACAAGACAAATCGCCAAGGCCAGTCCCAATGCTTTTATGCCCTTTGAATGCATTTTTCCCTCCTGACTGGATTGAGGACGTTATTTCTTGGAAACCGCTTTCTCACCAAAAGGACTTGCAGACAATCACTATTCTGGAGACGATAGAATTCATCGCCTGAAAGCACCCTTGTCCTAAAACGTTGGGGGACTGATCACCCAGACGACGATTGCCTCGACATTGCCCGGGTTCGTCCAGCTGTGAGGCTGGGAAGAGTTGTAGTAGAAGCTTTCGTTCTCCCTGACGCGATGAATGGTTCCGTCCAGGTCGATTTCCAACTCTCCTTTCAGCACCAGGCCGAATTCTTCTCCCACATGACTGTACAGGCCGTGAGATCCGCCTCCGGGTTGTATCGTGGTGTAGAACGGGTGCATGCGTTTGGTTCTGGGATTTATCACCAGGGACTGAATCTCGGCGTTCCACCGCTCCAGTGATAACTTAATTCGTTTGTCCGGCGACAGAACCACGGGGTCGTCATCCTCAGATTCCACGAAAAAATCAGTGATTTTAGAGTGTAACGCGTCGGCTATCTTCTTCAGACTCGCTATGGAAGGCGACACACGCCCGTTCTCTATCTGAGATAGGTACGCATCGGTGCAGCCGACCTTTTCCGCCAACTGCTTCAGGGTCAGATGATTGCTCTGCCGGTGGGCCTTGATCCTTAGGCCGATCTCTGTTTCAACAGCCATGATACTCTTGGCACGAAGTATTAAGTATTTCTTAATCTAATAAGTATCTGTTAATATCTCCAGCTGTCAAGACAAATTTTTTCGACTGGCGACCAGTCACTAAGCCCGGCTTGTAAGCGGGTGCGGGGTAGCACGCGGGGCCGACAAGATGCCGGTCCTGCTTTGCCACGGGGATCATGACTCAACCGGGGGTAAAACGCGCGAGGTAGGACCCGCGTCCCGCCGGTCACTGTCATTTCCCTGAGCTATCGCTGCCTCCCGTGAAAGATGGAAGGGCTGCTCCGACTAATTACCTCTCCTTAATGAATGGCGAAAAGATGTTTTCGGGGAAGCGCGCTCCGGTGAAGAGAATCATCTAATGCCCGGACAACTTCCTGGAGATTCCTGAATGACTGTGCTAGATTAGTCAGCCGTTGAGGGAAACGGGCATGCCGCAGGCTACTAAGAAAATCAGTGCCAAAGACATCATGAATGATATTCGCGCGAGGATGACGGACAGTGACCTGATCGCGAAGTACAAACTGTCTCCAGAAGAGCTTCAGGTGGTCTTCAGAAAATTGCTGGACGCCGAGGTTTTGAGCCCCTTCGAATTTCAAGCGTGGTCCATCTTCTGCAATAAAACCGTTCCGCTGAAGCACGTTCGTCTCTTTCGCAGAGACCGCGTGAATTTCCCTCTGCCTATCTATGAGGCCGATGAACCCGAGAACCGGGGCAAGGTCGTGGACATCTCCGCCAATGGCCTGGGAGTAACGGGCATCGAGGCCGTAGTAGATGACATCAAGACCTTTGTCATCCCCACGGACGAACTCCTTGGCCTCCCTCCCCTGGTATTCGAGGCTCGATGCATTTGGATAGCCCAAAACGGCACCGAAGAAGGTCGCTCCAAGGGCGGATTCTACCTGATAGACGCGTCGGCAAAAATCTGGCAAGAATTGCGCAGATACATTCGAGAGCAGACAGGGACTTCCCCTCCCAATTGATCGATTTTGTGGGACGGTCTTTCAGGGCATACGCGGGCAAGCTCCTGTGGCGCGTTCGATCCTTGAACACGAGTTCGATGCCGAAATCCCCGCCTTCGGCAATGAATTGTCGGCCGCGCGACGATCGGGGACGGGAGTGCCGATGACCCAACACGGAAGGAATAACCCGGACGCAACCGACTCAAGCGTGCGAGACAGCATTGTCGAAGTGAACGCTGAGGCGTTGCTGGCCGCTGCGGAATCCGGAAACGAAGCCGCAGTCAGAGCGATCCTCGTGGCCGGTGGCAGCGCGGACTGGAGGGGTCCCTCTGATGACACCGCCCTGATCAAAGCTTCACAGCAGGGGCACGCGCAGATCGTAGAGCTGCTCATTGAGATCGGGGCCGACGTCAACGTATCGAATGCATACGGATTGACGCCGCTTATGAGCGCCTGTGAATTCGGACATCCCGAAATCGTTAGGGTCCTATTGCGAAGCGGAGCCGACGTCAACGCGGCGAACGTCCAAGGTGGCGCTACGCCCCTGATTATGGCCGCTGCGTGGTGCGCCTCCGATGCCGACTGCAAACAGATCGTGCAAATGCTTTTGGACCACGGCGCTGAAATTGATGCGCAGACCGAGGATCAGCGAACCGCGCTTCTGCATGCCGCCGGCGAAGGGCGCAGCGAAATAGTGGGACTTTTGTTGGACTACGGAGCAAACATTCATGCCAAAGACGGCCTGGGGCACAATGCGTTGTTGATGGCCGTTACAAAAGGTCGCCCCGAGGTGGTCGGTCTTCTGATGGAGCGCGGTGCTGATCCCAACGTAAGGGACAGGCTTGGATCGCCGGCCCTGGCCCTGGCCGCCCGCGGAGGCCCCAGTGAGGTAATCGCCAAGCTGTTGTCCTACGGGTGTGAAATCGAAACGCCGGACCCCAGAGGGTGGACGCCGTTGATGTGGGCCGCTTCCATTGGTCGCGACAAGGCGATCGAGCTTTTACTCGACGCAGGCGCGAACATTCATGCAACCGACCGGTACGGGGCAACCGCATTGATGAAGGCCTCGCGACGATGCCAGGCGCATTCTGCGAGACTGTTGCTGGATCGTGGAGCCAAGGTCAATGTGCACGATCACTCCGATGTCACAGCCTTGATGAGAGCCACAAGGACCGGCTGCATTGAAGTGGTGGGACTGCTTCTCCAGTGCGATGCAAATGTGAACCTTAGCGATGAGAATGGATGTACCGCTCTGATGTTTGCATGCAGCGCGGGGGAGACGGAATGCGCCGGACTGCTGATAAAATCAGGAGCAAAGGTTGACTCTGAAGACGAGTATGGCGCAACAGCCTTGATTTACGCGTGCAGGGCAGGGCACAGGCAAGTTGTGAACCTCTTGTTGGATTACCTCGCCGACGTCAACGCCTGTGACGAAGCCGGGCGCACCCCCTTGATATGGACCTGTATGGGTACAACCGTTCCGGCCTTGGGTGAGCATCACTCCGAACAATCAGCAAGGTCTCCCGGCAGAAGAGCGGATCGTGGGCTCGACCGAGCCGCCGTAGTGCGGAGTCTTCTTTCCGCAGACGCCGATCCCAACGCACAGGACCGCGATGGCAACACCGCGCTGATTGAGGCGGCTCGGAACGGATTTCATGAGGCGGTAACCGTTCTTTTGGAAACCGGTGTGAATTTCGACGCGGCCAATAATGACGGGCGCACGGCCTTAACGCTGGCTCAGTTCCACGGCCATTACGCTATAGCTGAGGAGCTGCGGGGATTGGGCGGCAAGTAAGTTCGCGTTTGAGGCAGGACTCGGAGAGTAAGACAGACGGTCCGGTCTTCGGTCAACACCCGTTGGTTGGCAGGAAATTTTCATGGAAAATGAGTTGATATATGCGGCTCAACAAGGAAACATCGAAAGAGCCGGACAATTGGTGGCCGACGGTCATGATTTGAATGCTGTGGACGACGTTTTCGCCGCGACCGCTCTCATTTTCGCGGCATCCGGCGGGCACGGGGCCTTAGTTGATTTTTTGCTCGAAAATGGCTCCGACGTGGACGCTCGCAACAAGCATGGAAGAACAGCCTTAATTGAGGCATCGGCGCGAGGTCATGTCGATGTGGTCAAGACCCTCCTGGACCACCATCCCGAGGTCAACGCCCAAGACTCTTTAGGTAAAACCGCTCTCATGGAATCCTGCCGGCTAGGCAGTACGGAGGTTGCCGCGCTTTTGATAGAGGCCGGTGCTGAAGTTGAGGTTCAGGACGAGTTGGGGAGAACCGCTGTTGTTATTTGCACGGTCGAGAACAGGGCCGAACCGGCGCGTCTGCTGTTGGCCGCCGGCGCAAATATCCATGCGCTTGACAGAGGTGGCTGGACTGCCCTGCACTGGGCCGCATTTGAAGGGCATGTCGAAATGGCGGAAGCCCTCCTGGACAAGGAGGCAAAAATTGAGTCCTGCAACGGCCGGCGGAGCACTCCGTTGCATGTTGCATCCCGTGCAGGGAGTACCGAAGTGGTCGAGTTGCTTGTTGCCAGGGGCGCCCGTATGGAGTGCGAAGATGCGAGAAGTCGTACAGCATTGTTCCTGGCGGCCGCCAAAAATCATTTGGACACGGTGGGCTTTCTCGTTGCCAATGGCGCGCAAGTAAACGTGAGGGACGTATTGGGAAGGACTCCGCTCATGATGGCCTGTGTAAGGGGCCATTGTGATGTGGCCGATGCGCTTCTGAGCCACCGGGCGGACTTTACTTTGGAAACCAAGGAAGGTTACACTGCCATGCTCAGCGCATGTGTCGCCGGCCAGGCGCGAATGGTAGAGTTGCTTCTAGACAGGGGTGTGGATGTAAACGCGGTCAATTCCCTCGGCTACTCGGCTGTCATGGTCGCTTGGAAAGCAGGCCGTCAAGACGTGGTGAAGCTTCTCCTCCGGAGGGGGGCTGCATCGTTCCTGAAAAAGGAAAACCATTCGCTGTAAACAGAGTCATTCTCCAGGATCGCAAAGAGAGATCAACGTGCCGTTAAGGAGGTCTTCCTTGCCCGTTTCCCCTGATATGGCCTCGAAAAGCTACTTTTTTTCCGAAAGGGCCAAAGCCTTGTGTTCAGCCCTAACACGGAACGCTCTGCTCGTAATGGTGGCTCTGGCCTTGATTGGCTGTCGGCTGCCGTCGCAGGAAGGCCTAAAAAGCCCTTATTGGGGCACGGAACAGGCCGATATCGAGCAACCCGCCGCGGCACAAACGGATCAAGGTCTCATAAAACCTACGATCCCGCCTGAACGCCAGATGGAGGAGGCGGGTCCCCCGCAACAAGGCCAACCCCCTCGACCTGTAAGAGTTGTCATAGAGCCCCAGGCAGACCCTAAACCCCAGAAAAATGACTGGGAGGATGATAGGATTAGAAGCGCGGCCATTGAAATGGCAAGGGCCACTCCATCAGTAAAAAAGATGAAAATCTGCCTCGATATCAAACATAGTGAATGGTGGGTGATTCTTTACGAGGACCTCGGTCCTGCCATAGAGTTGCGACAATTCGTTTGGAACAAAGACCAAAAAAGATTCGAACCTCACCTCGTTTTGGACAGAATCCCCCGAGAGCAGCTTGAAAGGCACGCGTCGGAATCGGAGCCCGGCCGGGCTTGCGAAGCGGTAGAAGTCGGCGGGAAGCCTTAGAACAACTACGGAATGTAAAGATAGCCCCGTCCGGTGCTTTCGTCCAACAGGAGATATCGTCGCCATTTGTTACCCAGGTACCCGCCAGGCGTCAAGACAACGATGTGGGATGATCATCCTCCAAAAAACTGGCCGGGGCAAGACCCGGGAGCCATCTTGCCCCGTGGCTAAATCGTCTGAATGGCTCACAGGAGTCGGGTCATCCGGGATACTGATCTATCCCCGGAATGTTAATTATGTGCTTTCCCGCGTCTTTTTGGATTACCAGTTCCAGGCTGTCATTACGTATTCCCAGGGCGAGCGTCCCCTGTCCGGTGGGGCCTTCCACTCCGGTAATTTCCCGCAAGATCTCCAGGCCTCTGGCGATAATGTGAGGAGGCGCCTTGGGCAGGGTGTAAGTGGAATTCGAGAAAACAGTCACCCCCTGGTCCTTATCAATGGAAAGTCGCGGGGCTCGCTCCTCGATGGCGTCGAGCAGCACCAATGCCATGTACTTCAGAGGGGATTCGTCCACGTCGGTGCCCGGTTCGTCTTTCCAGCCCGTTCTCTCCCATGCTTCCAGAGTCGGGCGGGGTGTCACTTCAAGTTGGCAGTCAATTTGTTGCTGTAAGCGAAGATGAGCGCTCTCTACGTCAGGCATTACAGTACCTCCTTGAAAGGGAGACAGCTTACTAATTAATGGCAAGTCGCGCAGGATGTCGCCGAACAACTGCTGCACCCTGACTTTGCGGTCCCAAACGTTTTGCCGTCGCTACCGGACCCGGCGCCACTCTTGAAATTGCAGCATGACATCTGCCGTTCCACTTGGCCGCCACATGCGGGACATGCCACTTCTTCTTGGCCAAAGACCAGCTTTTCAAATGTGTCGTTGCACTTAGAGCATTTGTACTCGTAAATCGGCATATGAACCGGTTCCTCCTACGCTTTGTCTTCTAGGAATGAAGATGCTATTCCGCTGCAAAAGATGCAAGCCCTGTCGCCGGAAAAACACCCACGCCGTGTCAGTCTAAATGAAGCTCGTAGTAGATGAGAGTTTCTCCCTTGGGAAAGGTGAGGGTGCTTCCTTGCTTGGTCTCCACGTACCGAGCGGGCAGAAATCGATTTTTGACGGCAAGCATGGTGTCTTTTCGCACATTATCGGGATTGATGCGTTTCCACGCGACCTTGCCGCTGGCGTATTGTAGAAGCATCGCACCGTGCGGAGAGACATCAATAACCCTGGCCCAGCCGTTCTTGGACAGGGGATCTGCGAATCCCTGGTAGCAAGCGGCCAGGATCAGCCCAAAGGCTGCAAGAGCAATGAGCGCGGTTTTCATCATAAGGTTGCCGACACGTGGAACATCTTGATATTTTTAACATAGTGGGGACCCGAAAGTCAATGGGAAGCGGGCGGAAAACCGCCGGATAAGGTTCCGGTACGGGCACGGGTCAGGTGGCTTTCGCAACAATTTCGCTTGACTTTCGTATTATGTTCGTTATCATATGGACAAGGCGTTAATCAGTGGTGAACGATGCGAAGTCTGACCAAAAAACAGAAACTTGTCTTCGATTACATACGGCGTTTCATGGAAGAGTACGGCCACGCGCCGAGCTATGAAGAGATAGCCCGCGGTTTGGGGCTTTCTTCCCCCTCCAACATACACGTTCACGTGGAAAATCTGAAAACCAAAGGCTTCTTAACAAAAAAATGGAATGCCAATCGTTCCATAGATCTTGCCGAACCAAGGCCAACAACCCATGTGATTGAGGAAGTGCCCCTCTCAGGCAGGATTGCAGCAGGAAGCCCCATCGAAGCACTGGAAGATACCGAAACCATGGCCATTCCCGCAGCTATGATGGGACGCGGCTCTACGTTCGTGCTGCAAGTGAAAGGCGATTCCATGGTTGAAGATCATATTATGGATGGTGACTACGTGATCGTGGAAAAACGCGATGCAGCCGTGAACGGTGAAATGGTGGTCGCGCTTATAAGAAACAGCGAAGCAACCCTCAAACGGTATAGACGACGTGGAAGCCGCATCATGCTGGAGCCGGCCAACCCCTCTTATCAGCCTATGGTTCTGGACGAGAAAGATGTAACGATACAAGGGGTCGTGGTCGGGATCTTGCGAAAATATAGAAAATAAGGAGCGCCCAACTTGACGCGTTCTTAGCTGACTTACTGTAGCAGCTCTTTTCAGTTCCACTTCCAACAAATGTAAGCAATGTTCAGCACCTCATTGATACTTCATGTGGACGCGGACGCGTTTTTTGCTTCGGTGGAGCAAAGGCTGAGGCCTGAGCTTAGAGGCAAGGCTGTCATAGTAGGTGGCAGCGATCGAGGTGTCGTGTCAGCGGCATCTTATGAAGCCAGGCGGTTCGGTGTTCATTCCGCGATGTCCGTAGTGCAGGCCAGAAGACTTTGCCCCCATGCCGTGTTTCTTAACCCGAACTTTGCCGCGTACAGCGAATTCTCAGGCAAAATGTTCGGGTTTATGCGCAATTACTCCCCTGCGGTGGAACAAACCAGTGTGGATGAAGGCTATGTGGATCTTACCGGGACCCTGAGGCTGCATAAAGCGCCTGCGTGGGAGGTGGCTCACAGGTTGATGTGCGAGATAAGATCAGAACTGCACATCAATGTCTCCGGGGGTCTCGCGGGAACGAAAACCGAGGCTAAGATGGCTGCCGGCCTGGCCAAGCCCAATGGCTTGCTCTACCTGGACCCGCATTTGGCGCAACACGTATTGGGCGGACTTCCGGTGGCCAGCGTCCCGGGTGTGGGCAAAAATGCCGAGGAAATCCTCAGGCGAGAGGGGATTAGGCTTGTGGGAGAACTCGCGGACGCGGGGCCTGATCGTCTCCGGCGCCTTTTGGGCCGATGGGGCGAGAAGTTGTGGGAAACCGCGGTCGGGAGAGACAGCCGTCAGGTTCGAACAGAGCCGCTGGAGGGTCAGAAATCCTATTCCAAGGAGCGGACCCTGGCCAAAGACACGCTCGACTATTCTTTCGTTCGGTCAGTGGCCCGCGAGATGGGCGAAAAACTGGCCGCTCGGGTAAGGGCCGATCAGCAGGCCGCCACCACGGTAAGCCTCAAGATCCGGTACGCGGATTTCGTCGATGTTACAAGATCCATCTCATTCAAAGAAGGGACCAACGGTAATCGTGAAATCCTGGAGTGCCTTGATAGACTGTTCAAGAAGACCATCACCCGCCGGACAAAAATCCGGCAGGTCGGGGTCAAGCTGTCAGGGATAGGCCAATCGACCGTGCAGACGGATCTGTTCGACCCAAAGCGCCTCCAGCGCGGAATTCGAGACGGCATCGTGGACACTATTCGCAGTCGCTTTGGATTTCATGCGGTTAGAGTCTCGGGATGAGTCTCATCCCGGACAAAGTGGGATGCGGCATTAGGCAACAGGCACGGAGAGAATCGCGAGCAGCGCACGTCACCCCGTGCCAATTTGTTGGCAGGAAGCACAGACTGAATCTACGGGCAGTGGGGTTAAGAGGTTTCCGTCTTTCCACCGGCCTCGGCTTCCTCGGTCGGAGCCTCGGCTTCCGCTTCCTCTTCCTTCTTCGGCGCGGCCAGTGTGGCCAGAGCTACTCCGGCGTCCTCCAGGGCCACGACACCCTTGGGCAAGGTGATTGCACCTACGTGTACGGAATCTCCAATATCCAGCCCGGAGACGTCAACTTTAATGACATCGGGAATGTCGTCAGGCAGACAGGAAATAACCAGTTCCCTGGACGCGACGTGAAACATGCCTCCCTTGTCCAGTCCCGCTGGTTTTCCTTCGAACTCCAGAGGGACGGTCACTTGGATGGACTCGTCCATGAAGACCTCCAGGAAATCCAGGTGAACCAAGGTTCCGTCCCAGGGCCTGGTCTGGCGGTCTTTCAACAGGGCACGGCGGGTGCTGACTTCCCCTTTTTCGGTGATCTGAAGGTCGAATAGCGGGTTGGTCCCAGCCTGTTCCACGGCCTTCCTGAACTCGTGATTGTCCACCGCAATCTTAATGGGTTCGGTCTTCTTACCGTAAAAAATGGCCGGCACTTTTCCTGCCGCCCTGAGGCGCCGCGCTGGGCCTTTACCTGTCTTATCACGGTTATCGACGGTCAATACGATCTTGGACATAAATTCCTCCGGCAAGAGCCCGAGCCGGCCTCAGGCAGGCGGGCTTGATTTTCTGCTGCTACGGTCATACAAAAAGTTCGGAAACCGACACCTCTCTGTGAATTCTGCTTATGGCTTCTCCCAGAAGAGGGGCCACTGATTCGACTTGAAGCTTGGGACACTTCAGAGACTTCTCTTCCGTCGGAATTGTGTCGGTTATGTACAGCTTTTTAATTGGGGACTCGTTAAGCTTATCGACTGCCTGGCCGGAAAGAACCGGATGTGTGGAACACGCATAGATGCTACGCGCTCCGGCATTTTCCAGGGCCTGCGCGGCTTTCACCAGCGTTCCGGCAGTGTCCACCATATCGTCGAGCAGGATTGCATCTTTACCAGTTACATCACCGATAACATTCATCACTTCAGATTCATTGGGTTTGGAGCGTCGTTTGTCAATTATGGCCAGGCTGCTGCCTAGCCTCTTGGCAAAAGCCCTGGCTCGCTCGACTCCACCGGCGTCAGGCGACACCACTGTACACTCGCTGGTGAAATGGTTGGCTTTTATTGCCTCGGCCATGATGGGGCCCGCGTAAAGATGGTCCACCGGGATGTCAAAGAAGCCTTGAATCTGTCCGGCATGGAGGTCGATGGTCAGGACCCGATCTACTCCGGCAGCGGTTATAACGTCCGCGACAAGTTTGGCCGTTATGGGGGCCCGGCTGGCTACTTTCCGATCCTGGCGCGCGTAGCCGTAATAAGGCAATACCGCTGTCACGCGACTTGCTGAGGCTCTCTTGAGGGCATCAACCATCACCAGCAGTTCCATGAGATTGTCGTTGACGGGCTGGCAGGTGGATTGAAGGACAAACACATCCATCCCCCGCACATTTTCTTTGAATTCCACCTGAATTTCGCCGTCACTGAAAGAGCCCACGGTTGCCACGCCCAGGGGGATGCCCATGTATCGGGTGATGGCCTCGGCCAGGCGCGGGTTTGAGTTGCCGGCAAATATCTTTAGCCCTACTCTCATCGACGGATCCTTTGTGAGACAAACCTGTCTGGTAAGAAAATATCCATCTTAGTCTCGTGTCGGTCGCGTGTCAACGGAAATTCGCTCGTGTGGGCAACCATTCGGTCTTTCGGGTGGGAAGGTTCCTTTGGTGGGGTAGGTTTTCTGAGACTGTCTCAGAATTAGTGGCTGGAGGATTTTTTATGTAGGGGCGCTTCGAGAAGCGCCCTGATTTCGGCCGTTCATCCCGCGTCCCGCGGGACGCCGTACCGATGCCATCGCAGAACCCTCGATTCTGAGACAGTTTCTTCCAGCCTGCCATTGTCGGCATTTTCCAACCGGCAGGCTGGAAAGCCTGCCCCACAGTCCCCTGACATCGGCCCGCGCGAAGCACGAGACTGAGGTCCCTTGCCCTCGGATAACTGACGGCGTACTCCTCTTGGATATAAGGTTTTGATTTCAGCACCAATTGTAATTATAGTGGACCATTGCTACTGCAAACCTAAGGAGAAACGGCCCATGAAAAAGCTAAAAGGGGTCCTTCTGATTTCCGTTATGGGAATCTTCCTGGCTTCAACCGCGCCTGTAAATGCAGATACAGTGACCGGCTCAAAGGCCACTCGAACGACGGTTTACAACGCAAAAGAAAAATGCCAGGTCATTTGCAAGGCGCCGAAGCCCATTTTGGAAGTCTTGGAGGACGGTCTGGCTTTTGTGCTGGATATCCCGCTGGCCATGTTGAGTCCCATCACTTGCCCGGTCGTCTCGGCAATTACGGACGAGGACGACGCAAGCTCTGTTAGGCGTCACAGGCGTTCCAAGAAATGAATTCAAATCCGGAGTGCCATCCCGCGGACGCTCTGTCCCGGGAGGACAAGAACCGCATCTATTTCAGTCGAGTTGTGGAACTGGCAATAGTGTCAGGGCTCCTGATTCCCGACCCTGACACAGAAGTGGGGCATTTTGCTTTTTCCCGGCATTATTACCAGGGCAAGGAACTTGACCGAAAGTTGCGGTTCGCTCTGATCCGGTTTGAAGCACACCATCCGGAGATTGCCCGCGAACGGCGAGACGTCAGAAATGAGAGTTTTTTAGGAGCTGTTGAGGACTTTCTCGCAGCGGAAGACAGGGACAAGATTCAGGAGTTGATTCTCATGGGCGCGTCGCACGCGATATGGCCTACGGGGACATCCTTCGTATTAACATATCCATGGGACTTGAGCGGGAAAGGCTGGCCGGTGCGTTTCCGTGACAATCTAACCGAGTTTATGAAACGCAGGGTGCTGGAGATACTGAGGAAGGCGGGGAAACTCAGAAATCCCGAACTGTTCGCGAACCCCTGACCCGCGGAAATGGAGGTTTCCTAGGTCAAGGCGCTGCGAAGCCGTTCACGAAGGACGCATGCCGGCGCAAATAAGGTTTGTACAGTCACATCATTTCAAAACGAAACATTTTTCGTCCGGGAGTTCGGCTTTGAGCAAGATATCCATTTTCTGGGAGGCCAAGTCCTTGCGGCGCCCGGAGAGTTCCCATTCCTTGGTTTCACCGTTCCAGAAATACTCGTCTTCATTTAGCTTTTTACCTTTTTGCACATAGAGGAGCAGGTGCCATCCGCCGTATGCCTTCGAATAGCAGGTCTTGACGTGTTTGACATCTTTCTGGCCCTGAGCAAACATCAAAGCGGCCCTGCTCACTTCATCTCTACCGCTGAAATCCGATGGTTTTATAAGCGTACTGGGAGCGCCCGTGCTTCCCACTAACTTGTCCGGAGGAGGCGGCGTGGCAAGGAGTCTGTCCAGTTCGCCTTTCGGCACATTTGGCATCTTTGTGGTGACTGCTGGAGCGGGAACGCCCTTTGCGTCTGAAACGCGTTCAGTATTAGAATCGGACTTGGAGGACCGCAGTCCCGGCACGCAACCTACTACTGCGACCGTGCAGACGATTGAGATGATCACCACAATGCTCAAGACATCTTTCATGAATCTGTTCCGTTCCTACGAGGAGAAGCTGGGCCGGCGCAGTTAAAATATCATCACGACACCGGCATTTCAAGACAATACAGTGTCAAAGCGTGTTCAATTACCCCGAAACGTCGGGGCCTGCAAAATCCGGTTTTACAGCAGAAAACGCTGCGGTGTTGAATCATACGGATTCGCCTTCAAACGGTGAAGATTGTTTGATCCAAAATCAGCACTGACCTGGTTCCCAGGGCAGTGGCACCCAACAGCCAACCAGCATCGGCCTTCGGGTGCCACGGACCTGAGGTCACTCAGGTCCGTGCAGGATCTATCTGATCCTTCAGTGTTTGAACGCGACCTGGTATTACGGCATGCACGGTGTCTCTGCCATGACAGGTCTCAGCGTTCCCGCGTGAGTGAATGGTTGCCTCCAACGGCCCGATTGTTCAGGCTTCGCTAAGAAACGCTGAGGCCCATGGCTTTGTTGATTTGCGCTGAACAGTATTGGCCGAATGTGTTATAACCTTGACCATGGCTAAGGCAGCGAAAACCCTGGTCGCTCTGGTGGGGCGGCCCAATGTAGGTAAATCCACCATGTTCAACATGCTCTCGCGCTCGCGCAAGGCGTTGGTTGAAGATACACCCGGACTGACCCGCGACAGGAACTACGCGGAGGTGACGGTACGAGACAAGCCGTTTATTGTGGTGGACACAGGAGGGTTTGAACCGACAAGCCCCGATGTGATGCTCTCCCAGATGCGCACCCAGACGCTAGTCGCCATAGAGCAAGCTGACATAATTGTCTTCATGGGCGACGGCAAGGTCGGCATCACTCCCTCGGATCACGAGATTGTCCGGATGCTGCAACAAACGGATAAGAAGGTGTTGTACGCGGTCAACAAGATCGATTCCGAGAAAAGGGAGGATTTTGCCGTCGATTTCTACTCTCTGGGCGTTGATCCGATTTTTCCTGTCAGCGCGATGACCGGTTACGGCATGGACGAATTCCTGGATGCCCTACTGGGACAAATTCCCGAGCGAATTCCGCCGGAACCGTCGGTCGAACCCGATTCCGAGGTCGAACCCATGATCAAGGTGGCAGTCGTGGGACGACCGAACGTGGGAAAATCAACGCTGATTAATCTTCTTCTGGGACAAGAGAGGTTGGTGGCCAACCCCGAGCCAGGCACGACGCGAGACGCCATAGATACTGTAGTGCGCCATCACGGCAAGGAATATCTTTTCATAGACACCGCGGGGATAAGGAGGCGTTCACGGATAGTTGATCGGCTTGAGAAATTCAGTGTCATAAAGGCCTTTCGGAGCATTGATCGGGCCGACATAGTCGTAATGATGATGGACGCCAGAGAAGGCGTGACGGACCAGGACGCACGAATAGCCGGCTACGCGTTTGAAAAGGGCAGGGGAGTCATTCTTGTGTTGAACAAATGGGACCTGATTGCCAAGGACAGCAATACGGTCAGCCATTACCTCGACGAGGTGCGCCATTCTTTGAAATATCTGGATCATGCGCCGGTGCTTACTTTGTCAGCTCTGAAGGGGACCAGAGCCGTCAAGCTTTTCGGCTTGATCGATGAACTCAATGCGCGCTATCGAAAAAGAATCTCGACCTCCGAACTAAACAGGTTCCTCGAACAGGTGGTAAAACAAAATCCGCCTGGAATGCATCGCAAAACCAAGAGGATCAAGATTTACTATTTGACGCAAGTTCAGGCGGCCCCGCCGACATTTATGTTCTTTAGCAACTATCCGGAGTCAATTCATTTCTCTTACAAGAGGTTTTTGGAGAATCGTTTGCGGGAGGCCTTCGACTTCGGTGGAGCGCCGTTAAGGTTGGTTCTCAAGAAACGCCAAGGAAAATCTTTGCCGCAACATTGAACCCGGCGGAATTCCCAGTGACAAATAACATTAGGCCTGACGTAATGCCAGGGCCTATAATTCTTTCAGCCAAAAAAGGCTAAGGCAGGTTAACACAAAGGATCCATGCCATCGACCGGCACACCCATAGTTAGATTCGGCGAAATCCAGGATCTGGTCAAGTCCTACTATCCCGACGCTGACCTGGACCTTATTCGTGCGGCTTACGTTTACTCCGCTCAAGTGCATTTGGGCCAGACGCGGAGATCAGGTGAGCCTTACCTGGTCCATCCCGTCGCAGTGGCCAGAATACTCGCCCAGATGAAACTGGATGAGGCATCTGTGTCCACTGGGCTATTGCACGACACTGTAGAAGATACCCTCGCAACCATTGATGATATTGAACGTTTCTTTGGAAAAGAGATCGCAACACTGGTGGACGGCGTCACCAAGATCAGCAAGATTGAATTTCAGTCAAAAGAAGAGAGGCAGGCAGAGAACTTCAGAAAAATGATTCTCGCGATGAGCCGAGATATCAGGGTCCTGCTGGTAAAGCTCGCCGACCGCCTTCATAACATGCGCACTCTGGGTTACCTCCCGCGAGTTGCCCAGCAAAGAATAGCCCGCGAGACCATGGATATTTACGCGCCGCTGGCGTCCCGGCTGGGAATCTATTGGATGCGCACGGAGCTGGAGGACCTGGCCTTCCAGTTCCTCGACTCGGAAACCTACGACACCATAAAAGCCCGCCTGGAAGAATCCATAAAACAAACCGAAGAAAACGTTAACAACGTGCTGAGGGTTATAAGGGAGACACTCAAACAATACAAAATCAAGGCTGTCACCAAGGGGCGTAACAAGGAAATTCACAGCATTTACCAGAAAATGGTGTCCCAGAACTTGGAGTTCGATCAGATCCACGACCTGACGGCCTTTCGGATAATCCTCGGCACGGTCAGCGAATGCTACGCGGTCCTTGGCTTGATACATTCACTTTGGAGGCCCGCGCCGGGCAGATTCAAGGACTACATTGCCATGCCCAAGGGCAACGGTTATCAGTCGTTGCATACCACGGTCATAGGGCCTGAAGGAAGGCGGATCGAGATCCAGATCCGAACCCACGAGATGGACCTCATAGCGGAAGAAGGAATCGCGGCGCACTGGTCCTACAAGGAGGGGAAGGTTGTAGAAGCCGAGGACGCCAAGGTCATCAATTGGCTGAGGCAGATGATGGAGTGGCAGCAGGACCTGGATGATCCACGGGAGTTTCTGGAAAACGTCAGGGTGGACCTGTATCCCGACGAGGTTTATGTCTTCACGCCAAAGGGAGAGGTCAAGGAGTTCCCCAAAGGCGCCTCTCCGCTGGACTTCGCCTATTCCATCCACTCCGAGGTGGGCCACAGGTGTGTGGGTGCCCGCGTAAACGGCAAGATGGTCCCGCTGAAATACCAGCTAAAGACCGGCGACACCGTCGAGATAGTAACCGCGGTCCATCAGAAGCCCAGCAAGGACTGGCTCAAATACGTCAGGACCGGCAAGGCTCGCACTAAAATCCGCCACTTTGTTCTGGCCGAAGAACGTGACCGATCAGTCGAAATGGGAAAGAACAGCGTGGATAGGGAACTGCGCAAATGGAGAATTGATCTCGGCCGCGCGGAAAAGGAAGGCGAAATACTAAAGGTCGCGCAGGATTTCGCGTTCAAGACCGAGGAAGATCTCTACGCTGCCATCGGGTACGGCCGCGTCTCACCAAAGGTCGTGACAACTAAGCTGGTGCCGCCCCAAGAGCGGGAGAAGGCTAAGACCGCAGTTGCCGAAGAAGGACACGTTAGAAAGCAACGGAGCACAAAGAAGAGCGGAGTCAGGGTTCAGGGCCTGGTGGACGTCATGGTCAACTTCGCTAAATGCTGTAATCCATTGCCCGGTGACCCTATAAGGGGATTCATAACTAGAGGTCGGGGTGTCACGGTTCACAAAGAGGACTGCTTCAACATACGTTCTACGGATTCCTCAAGAATCGTGGACGTGAGTTGGGACCAAGACCAGGACCTTAGCCGAATCGTAAGGTTGGGGATAAGGACTCAAAACAGGACCGGCATGCTGGCTACCATCAGTGGGGTTTTCTCATCCAATGATTCTGACATTGTGCAAGCCAATGTCAAAGCCGTAAATGAGGATCAGGCCCAGGGGACTTTCATGGTGGCCGTTAAGAACCTGGAACATCTCAACCGCATCATGAACGCGCTAAAGAACGTCAAGGGAGTAGAAAAGGTAGAACGACTGGGAATGGCGTAATATCAATTGAGGTAGGACCGCCGGTTACCCGACGGTCCTACCTCAATCGAATGGACGTTCACGTTAGGCCGGTCATGGCGCCTTGGAAACCTTGTTGGAGCGGATGCAGCGAGTGCAGACCTTTAGCTTTTTGACGCGACCCGAGGCCTCAACGATCCTGACCTTTTGCAGGTTGGGAAAGGAGATCTTTTTGGTTCGATTATGGGCGTGGCTGACGTTGTATCCCATCAACGGTCCTTTGCCGCAGATTTCACAGATTCGAGACATAAAACAAACTCCTTAAAGCATAAGAATGGCGGGTCAACTTACCGCGGTTCTATTTTGAGGCCTCCACAAAGACCATTCTCAATTGGAATAGAGTTTCCTTCAGAATGGCTTGTTCCTGGTCGGTAAGATTTCCGCGTGTCTTCTCCTCGAGCAACCCAAGGATGTCGATAGTCTGACGTGCCCCGTTTAAGTCTTTTTGGGGTTCTTCCGACTCCGAGGCCTTGATCAGTCCAAGCTGGAACAGGGCTGTATTAGCGAGACTCATCACCAAGGTCGAGAAGTCGATTTTTGGAGGCGGCTGCCGCTCACCGGCTTGATCTGTTTTTTGAGGCTCAGGCGGAGGCTCTTGCCGAACGGAGCTGCTTTCTTTGGCTTCCTCCCCGTGTTGGGACTCTCCCTCCGATGTGAACCTCCGTTTGTCAGTTACTTTGAATTCTTCTTTGGGTTCGGAATCGTCCATGACGATGCTCCTTCACCTTTCACCCGATTTTTTTCCAGAGACCTTCTCTAGGGTTGACGGGATTGCGTCGATCAAACTCGGCCATGAGATCACGTGATACGGAATCTATTGTCTCCGGAACATATATGTGCACGGTGACATAAAAGTCACCCGTGCCGCCCTCATCTTTGAGCGACGGAAAACCCTTTCCCTTGAAGCGAAAACTCGTCCCTGATTGGGTCCCACCAGGGATTTTCAGGGCCAATCGGCCGCCGGGACCGGGAATCTCCACCCTCGCTCCTCGTATGGCTTCCCCAATGCTGATGGGGAGGACCATGTGGACATCTTTTCCTGTCCTTCGAAACACAGGGTGCTCGACCACTGTTATGTCCAGGAACAGGTCTCCCGAGGGTCCTCCGCGCAGCCCGGGCGCTCCTTGTCCTGCGAGGCGAATTCTGGAACCTGTGTCAACCCCCGGAGGGATGTGGACATTTATCTTCCTGTGAAGGATCCTGACCACTGCCGTGACACCATGATAGGCTTGGTCAAAGTCAATGGTCAGACTGTGCTCAAGGTCACTCCCTCGCGAGGCTCGGTGCTCCCCGCTTGTCCGTCGGCCCGGCCCCTTAAAGTAATCGGACAGGATATCCTCGAATATTTTATTGCCCGAAGCGGAGGTAAAGCCTCCAAAGTTGAAACGATAACCCGATTGGCCAAAGCCCGAGTCCGTGAAGCCTTCCCAACCGGAGGATTCGCTAAAATTGGGGTTCAAGCCGTCATGGCCAAAGCGATCGTACCTATGGCGCTTCTCTTTGTCGGATAGAATATCATACGCGTCCGACACCTCTTTAAACCGGTCCTCAGCGGCCTTACTATTTGCATTCAGGTCAGGGTGGTGCTTTCTGGCCAGCCTGCGATAGGCTTTCTTGATTTCGTCGCCGGTTGCGGATCGACTGACACCGAGCACTCTATACGGATCGCGCTTTCCCATACAATCCCTGGTCTAATCGAGGGTTGGCAGACAGTGCCTATGCCCTGTCCGATGATTTATGAAAACGCCCCACCTCCCCGCATGACCGATCAAACGAAAAGCAGTCCGTGACACCATCGACAAGGCGCAAACTTTCTTCATACCATTTTAGGTCCGCTGAGAAAATAAAAAAAAGCACTTCCCGTGAAGATCGCTGATAAAGCAGGTTATCCAAGATGGACCACAGAAATGCTCCGCTCGCTCTCCTCTTCCGACTTCGGGAGTGACACCTCCAGGATACCGTCGCGGTATTTGGCCTTGGCTTTCTCCACATCCACCGGCCCCGGCAAATTGAAGCTGCGCTGAAAGACCCCATGAACTCTTTCGATGGCGTGATAGGCCGCGATCGGCGGGTCTTTTTCAGTCGGCCGTTCACCGGAAATGGTGATACGTGTACCCACAACCTCCACATTAATATTGTCTTTTCCGACACCCGGCAGTTCTGCTCGAAATATGTATGATTCAGGGGTCTCCAGGATATCGACAACAGGGCACCAGCACGCGGATCGGGCCAACTGTCTTCTTTTCGCGAAAGCATCCATGACATGGCTTACGCGTTCCTGAAAGCTTAACATGTCCCTAAAAGGGTCCCACCGATTGAGCGTCATCGTACTAACTCCAGGTTGGAAAACTACAAGACCTTACTATTATTCCTCAAAATTCCTCAGGCTGAGCTTAAGTCTTTTTGCGTCGGTAGTCAAGTTCAAACGGGGAAATACAGCCTTCGCCGGCTGATCAAGGTTTTGTCCCCGAAGCCAGGTACCCGGCTTCCTTGAGCTTATTGACCACGATCCAGCCCTTGCCTTTGGGAACTGCGATTACGTGGCTCTGATTCTTCCCCTTTTCAACAGCGGGGAATATCCCGGCGGCGGGCTTAAGTTTAGGATTTATCTCCATAATTTCGCGAGGCGACACCCCCGCGATCCGTGAGATCTCGGCAACCGAAAGGTCTTTGGCAAGAGACAATCCTGTGATCTGATCAAAGGTCAACGGAGGGGTTTTTTTGAGCTTCAACCCGAAGACCTCTCTGTGGGCGTTGATTATCCCGAGAGCAATCCACCGGACAATCAAGTCCTCCGCAGGTTCGGGGAGTGGAAGATCCCAGTAGGACCGAGTGTCCCAGCGTTGTCGAAGGTCCTGAATGGTTTTGGCAGAAGTCACGTAAGCGGCTGCGTCCATCAGCCAACTTTCGTCGCCTAAATCCTTACGAATACGCTTCAGACGCAAGGTGAAACATTTTGTGGAGAGTTCCAAATCCAATCTATCGTCATGCCAGGAGTCCTCTGACATCTCGATCCCCTCGGACGAATCGCAAGCCTTTTCCAAGGCCCAAAAGCCGCTTCCGGCAGGACGCGAGGAAGCCCTGCTCAGCCCGGCCAGAACCGGGGCGAACAGGACGAAGTCCTTGGGAATCCCTTCCTTTGAAAAGGATTCCTCAAATATCCACGCGTATCGGCTTTTCTCGGTAAGCCAGTCCATCAGGACACTTCTGGCATCTAGAAGCAGAAAGTTCAATTGCAGCGCTATGCGCGCCCGAACCTCATCTCTTTGGAGTGGAACTAGTTCACCTGCGAAGAAAAAGGGTTTCTCCAACACCGACGCGGGAATGGAATATTTTACGCAGCTGGAAGTGTTTTCCTTCCTTGGTCCGGCGGCCTCGGAATGAAGCGCACATAATCCCAGCACAAGGACCGGGAAAACGCGTGAAAATTGCTTTATCAGTGAACGACTCATAGGCTTCTACCAGACGCCTCGCCCCTGCAATAGGGTTCACGACGGCAGCGTCTCGTTAAACCGTCTCATTTCTCAAAAACCAACGCCCGTTCAAACAAAAAAATTGCGACAAAAACCTGCACTGCGCACAGGCTTTCCCCAAGACAGGAGGGGAGACAGATCCTCACTTCGGTTGTTCAGGGAGTTCTTTCTCTAATTTTTCTAGCTTTTCCTTGACCAAGACGTTGTCCGGGTTGGCCTGTAGAGATTTGCGGTATGCTTCCGCCGCATCCGACTTACGGTCCTTTGCGGCCAGAATGTCGCCAAGATGCTCCGCGATCACCGGGTCCCCCTTCACCTTTTCCGAGGCCTTTTCCACGTGTTGAAGGGCTTCGTCGAGTTGGCCTTTCTTAAAGAGAACCCACGACAAAGAATCCATGATATAGCCGTCGTCCGGTTTAAGCTCTACAGCCTTTCGGATCAGCTTTTCCGCTCTATCCATATCCTTCCCCGATGAAGCCATGGTGTAACCGATGAAGTTCATGGCGCTGGCGTCGTCAGGGTTTTCAACCAGTATTTTTTCCATTTCTTCCAGGCCGCGGCTTCGACGACCGCTCTTTTCCAGAACATTGCCCAAAGAGTAAAGTATCTTGACGTTTTTGGGATCCAACTCAAGCGCCTTTTCGTACGAGTTCAATGCCTCCTCATATCGATTAAGCTCTTCGAGGATCGAGCCCTTGATGTGCAGCAGGTCCACCTCTTTGACTTCGGGGTCAATGGCCTCTTCTATGAATCGAAGCGATTTCCCCAGTTCTTTCCCTTTAAGGAACATGAGCGACAGCATTATCCTCGAATTGAGGAAGGTCGGCTGGCCCTTCCGAATCTGAATAAGCTCTTTTTCAGCTTCCTCGATTTTACCCTGTTCCTTGAGCACCCTTCCCCGATGGAAGCGGGCCTGGTCCCATCCGGGCTTGTTTTCGATGATCTTGTCCAAGATCTCCATGGCTTTGTCGTGCTGCTTTTGCTCTTCCAGAATCAGGGCCATTTTGATCTGGATCCTCATATCAGACGGCGCCAGTTTGGAGAGTTCTTCGAATACCTGATAGGACTCATCGAACTTCTTCTGATTGGCCAAGGTTTGGGCAAGGTTGAGCCGGGCTGTGATATTGACAGGGTCCAGCTTTATCGCCTCCCTGAAGTGTTCCTCAGCCTCGGGATACTGCTTCTGGGCGAAATAGATTCCGCCCAATTCAAGATGAACCTGTGCCCCGCTGTCCGGGCGCTTTTCCAAAAGCTCTTTGAAAGTCTCTGTGGCCCTGTCGAACTGGTTTTCGTCGATGTAGACCTTCCCGAGATAGAAATAGCCCTCTCTCTCGTCGGGAAACTGCTTAATCATTTTCAGGAAGGTCTTTTCCGCGTCTTGAAGCAGCTTATGGGAAGCCTGCAAGGAACCAAGGTACACGTAAAGGTCTTTTTCCTCAGGTTTGAGTTCCAATGCCCGATTGTAAGCTTCAATGGCCCGCCATCGGTCGCCGGCGACGGTGTAGATTTTCCCTAGAAGCGTGTAAGCTTCTTCGTAGTTCGGGTCGAAGACGGTGGCATTTTGGGCCATTATGAGAGCTTCGGCCATTTTCCGGTTGTGGGCCAACATCGTAGCGACGCGAGTGTGTAAGTAGGCGGAAGTGGGATCAAGGGCTATTGCTTTTCGAAAATAGGTCAAAACCGCTTCCGTATCACCGGCGGCCTCCGCCTGCTCCGCCAGGAGGAAAAAGAACCCCGGGTCCTTTTCCAGGTCAGGAAGTTCAATTCCCTTTGGGTCGGTGTTCACATCCTTGGGCTTTGAGTCCTTGTTCTTGGCGGCTAATGAAGGGGTCGCGACCAAAAGGAGAACGGTCACAAGGAGTAACAGGATGCGAAATATTCGGTAGGTTTTTTTCATGGTCAACCTATATGATCTCTCTCTGTCAAGATACCGACGATTCGGTTGCATTGTCGGGGGTCGCCTTGCCCGGCGGCAAGCTTTTTCTGTTAGAAACGGCAAGCCGAGCTTCCTTTAGAAGGTATACGGCCGGGCTTACATTTTGGCCGCAGATTCCTGCATGGCCCAAGCTGCTCTTTATGAGACGAGTTGCCTTCAAAGAGACCCTGCATCGCGCAGCTGGCCAATGATCGCACGATAAGGAGGGTTCCCAAAAACCGCGCTGCCGGCAACGAACACATCGGCTCCGTCGCGTGCGAGGGCAGGCGCTGTTTTAGGGCTTACACCTCCATCTACTTCGAGGAGTATCTGATACCCGGAAGAATCTATCATCTCTCTGCAAGCCCTCACCTTGGGCAGCATGGTAGGGATGAAGGATTGCCCGCCGAACCCGGGATTCACCGTCATAAGCATGATTACGTCAAGTTCGGCAAGCACGTGTTTTACGGATTCCAACCCTGTGGAGGGATTCAAAGCCGCTCCCGACTTCATTCCCAGTTCTCTGATTCGTGTAAGGGTTCTGTGCAGATGATGAGTCGCCTCGGGATGGACCGTCAGGACGTCCGCGCCCGCCTCATGGAAGGCTTCGACGTAGTAGTCCGGATCGGCAATCATGAGGTGCACATCGAGAGGGACCCTGGCCACTTTCTTTGCAGCCGCGACAATCATGGGTCCTATGGTGATGTTCGGTACGAAGTGACCGTCCATAACATCTATGTGCAGCCAGTCCGCGCCCGCGTCCTGGACCGCTTGAATTTCTTCGCCCAGGCGGCTGAAATCAGCGGATAGCAAAGAAGGGGAAACCAGGATTTTTCGTGCGCTCATTCAACTCCTCGTTTCAAATCCGGAGCAAGAATATTTTGGAGGGGATTGTAACGCGAGTGCGGTTAAATCTCCACTCCGTCTATGCGAAACCCGCATTTGGGGCAGAGGCCCTCTTTGATTTCTTCCGTGGCTACTTCGTACCCGACCCGGTCTATCAAAAGGTGTTCGCAGCCGGGACAATATGTTTTTTCCCCCGGATCCATGGGAACATTGCCTGTATACACGTAGTAAAGGCCTTCCTCGATCCCCATCTGCCGCACTCTACGCAGGGCTTGAACATCCGTGGGCGGCAGATCGGTCTCCTTGTACTGCGGATAGAACCGGCTGACGTGCCACGGCGTCTCTCTGCCCAGTTCGCTCCGGATGAAACGAGCCATTTCTCGGATTTCCTGAACGTCGTCGTTCAGGGTCTGGATAAGAAGAGTAGTTACTTCCAGCCATATCCCCAACTCTTTCATGTACCGGAGCGTATCGAGCACTCCCTCACGTTTGGCCTTGCAATAGCGTGTGTAAAAGCGGTCGTTGAACGCCTTCAGGTCCACATTGGCCGCGTCTATGAGTCCCTTTGAATCATCGAGCATGTCCCGAGTCATGTATCCGTTGGTGACGAAAACGTTCAGCAGGCCTCTCTTTTTCGCGACTCTCATGGTGTCGCGGGCCAATTCATAATAGATTGTCGGTTCCGTGTACGTATACGCAATGCTTCTGCAGCCGGTCTGGATTGCCATTTCCACTATTTGCTCGGGGCTGTACCGCTCTCCGAGTATTTGGCCTCTTTCGTGCGGCATCTGGGAAATAGACCAGTTTTGACAGAAAGAGCATCGAAAATTGCATCCCACCGTCGCAATAGAGAAGGATTTGGTTCCCGGCGCGAAATGGAACAGCGGTTTTTTTTCGATCGGATCGACGTTGGTGGAGACAACTTTATCATAGACCAACGTGTACAACGTCCCGTCGGAGTTCATGCGCACGCCGCAAATGCCCTTTTTCCCGTCGTCAATTTTGCATCCGTGGCGGCACAAGCGGCATTTGACCTCGCCCGATTCCAGTTTGTCGTAGAGCGTAGCCTCTTTCATCTTACTCGCCCCTTGAGCCGGTTCAGAAGACGCACGTGGATGTTGTCAAAGCTTCCATTGGACATAATTAGCGCCACGTCTCCCGGAACTACCTGCTCCAAAAGAAAATCAATTAATTTGTCGGTATCAAGGAAGGCCCAGGCCTTCTTCCCTTCAGAACGGAGCGTTTTGGCCAGCAAATCGGAACTGAAGCGATCCCGCGGCGGAATAGCCTCCACATCGCGGGGTTCTCGGAGAACCACGATGTCCGCATCACCGAACGCTGAGGAATAAAGCTCCTGGAAAAAGGCCCTCTTACTGGTGTTGGTCCTGGGCTCGAAAACGGCCACCAGTCGGCGTTGTGGAAAATGTGACTTTATCCCTGCACAAGTTGCTTTCACCTCGGTGGGATGATGCGCGAAATCGTCTATAACCAATACTCCGGCCTGTTCACCGCGAATTTCCTGGCGCCGTTTCACCCCCTCAAAGGATTGAAGCGATTCCATAGCCTTCTGAGGAGCCACACCTAAACATGCGGTCGCGGCAATCGCTGCCAGGGCGTTTAGAACATTATGATAACCAACCACGGGCAATGTTCCGGCAGCGACCTGACGGCCCCGGTGCATTATCGTTGTCCGGAATCCGTTACTCTGATTCTCGGCACGCAGAACCTGCCATTCCGCGGCGTCGTCGGAGCCATATATATGGACGGGAGTACGAGTGTTCTCGACTATGGTGCGAACTCTGTGGTCCCCTCCGTAGGCTATCAAGCAGCCTCCACTGGGGATTAATGCCGTGAAAGCGGCGAACTGGCTTTCTATCTGTTCCAGACTGTCGTAAATGTCTCCGTGATCGAATTCACATGAGGTCATGATCCCCACATGGGGCTCGTAGTGTACAAATTTGGGGGTCTTGTCAAAATATGCGGTATCGTACTCGTCCCCTTCAATGACAAAATGCGGCCCGCTTCCCAGGCGATGGTTTTTGAGAAAATTTCCGGGTAGGCCCCCGATCATGAAGCCTGGGTCAAGCTTCTGATCGTGAAGAATCCAAGCGATCATGGAGCTGACCGTTGTCTTGCCGTGCGTGCCGGTAACCACGATTCGAGTTTTGTTTCGTGCAAAAAACCGTATGAGAGCTTCGGGCATGGAAACAAAGGGCACGCCCGAATTCTCCAACTCCACAGCTTCAGGGTTGGTGCGACGGATGACATTTCCTACGACAACAAGGTCAGGCCTTGGCTTGAGGTTGGACGCTGCGTACCCTTCCATGACCTTGATCCCCATTTGGCTCAAGAAATCGCTCATGGGAGGGTACACGCCGTTGTCAGAGCCAGTCACCGTGTAGCCATGCTCGTGGAACATGCCGGCCAGTGAGCCCATGCCTGTGCCGCAAATCCCCATCAAATGCACGTGAGCAGGTGGGCGGGGAATCGAGACATCTGCACGATCGTCTCTTATGAAGCGGTTTGTCATCACGCTGAGTTGCTATCATCCCCATTAAGCTATGTCAAGCAAGAGGCGCCGTGTAGAGCAGCGAAAAGGTAACATCGCTAAAGGGAATCGTCGCCGTTACCCCTGCGACCGTGTTCAGCTATCTGATGGGGCATAGAAGCACTTTTTGGGCGATACGACCATCCCTTTCTTCTTCAGCGAGTCAATTATCTTGGAAACTTCTTTGGAATCCATGTCCACTGATTCTGCCACGTCACGCGGCCTGACCGGTTTTCCCGCTCTTTTCATCGCATCAATGACTACCTTTTCCTTTTCCTCCATGAGAATTCGCTCCTTTTCCCCAATTGTTTAAATTCGCAGGAAACTAAGTAATGACATAAGAATCATTTTAAGGCCGGCAGTTGACAGGCGCAACTCTTAACCGCCATTCCGTAATGATTCATTGCTCCCAGGCAATCAATCTGGTACAAAATCGCCTTGTTCGAACAAAGTTGTACTGGCTCACCGGGCTTGAAGCGGTTTTGCGCCTATAGTTTGTACGAGAATTTGAGCTTGTCCCGGTGAACGGTTACGCCGAACTCCTATGAAAGGAGAAGCAGTATGCTGGAAGATTACCCCAAGGAGATCATGACCAAGGACGGGACACCCATTCTCCTCCGGCCACTAACACGTGAGGACGAGCAGCGGCTGGCGGAATTCTTTTTGAGAATTCCCGAGGATGAACGGTGGTTCCTGAGAGATGCCGTGGACGATCCCAAGATCATGCGCCAGTGGATCGAGAACCTCGACTATGATCGCATATTGCCCATGGTGGCGGTAAGACCCGACGACGGCACTATTATAGCAAATGTCAGGCTTCATCGCCGGCCCACTGAGTGCCTCCGGCACACTGCACATCTGCGCATCATGGTAGACCCGGGTTACCGTCAGCAGAGGCTCGGGACCTGGATGCTCTTAGACACGATCAAGCTGGCAATGAATATGGGAATAGAAAAACTGGTCGCGGAATTTGTCAGCGGGGTGGAAGAGGCGGCTATGAACGCGGCTCACAAGCTAGATTTCTTTGAACAGGCAGTGATCAAAGACTATGTCAGAGATCGTCGCGGAAAGTACCATGATCTGATAATCATGGTGAAAACCCTACATCGTGATTGGAGCGATTTTTGAGCCAAGAACCAACCGATCCTCCTGCTCCTTTTCGCTGTAACGCATCGGAGGTCTTGCACACATCCGAAGGCCCCATATCCATTTGCGGTCCCTGTCCTCCGGGATGCTTCAAGGACCTCAAATTGGATGCCGGTTTGGGGACCTTCGCGCATTATTCCTCCATCATACAGAAGCTGGAGGTCTTTGAAAAAGTTGCCTTATCAAAAGATGGAAGGGTGGCGCTTGCTCTGATCGAAGGGGCCACTGTGATCGGATACGTCACCTGCGCTTATCCCGGGCCGGAAGAGCGTTGGAGCAAGCTGGGAGAACTGATGTACGAACTGGCTGCAATCGAAGTCAGCCGCAACTTTCGGCACATGCAAATAGGTCAGGCCATGCTCGGAGCGCTGTTTGGCGATGCTTTCTTCGAAGACAAGATAACCTATATGAACGGGTTCTCGTGGCATTGGGACCTCGACGGAACAGGTCTGACCATGTCCCAGTACCGCCAGGTCATGATGAGGCTAGTGAAAGGATTCGGATTCCAGGAGTGCTACACGAATGAACCAAACATTGCCATGCGAGAAGAAAACCTCTTTATGGCGCGCACGGGCTCAAGAGTTTCTGAAGACGACCAGAAACGTTTCCGAAACCTCCGCTTCGGGATCGTAAACCAAGGCGGATCCTAAAATGAAAAAGATGCAGAGAGATTCCTGCCTGATGCTTGAAATCCCCATCGACATTCCCTTTGGCCCCGCTTCAATAAACCATCTCCGCGTTGGCCGGTTTGGCCTTACAATTTAATTCACTTGACAAGTCAAGATTATTGCCTTAGCCTATGTGTTGAACCTTAACTTGTGTTTCTCCAGTTGACCTCGCGTCAAGGACTACGGGCGTCATGCAAGGATTAAGATCCCAGGACATAGGCCCGTGCCGAGGACTCACGCAGTAATTTCTACCCCGTTTATCCCCGTTCACAAAGCGCCCTTGTTCGTATCCGTAAACGCACTCTCGTAAGACGCGTGGTGTGCTTTTTCTTAAGGAGTTAGAGTAATGAGTATCAAGATTTATGTAGGAAACCTGTCTTTCGATTCCACCGAAGGCGACCTCAAGGGCTTGTTTGAGACGTACGGGGCTGTTGAATCTGCCAAGATCATCGTTGACCAGTTTACGAACCGGTCTCGAGGGTTCGGATTTATCGAAATGCAAGACAGGGAAGAGGGTCTTAAGGCGATCCAGGAACTGGATTCCAAGGACCTCGGCGGCCGCAGCCTGAAGGTGAACGAGGCGCGCCCCAAGACCAATTCCGGAGACGGACGGCGAAGCGCGGGCGGATCATCCCGCTGGTAATCGGTTTGCTGTAGCCTCAATGTGAAGAACAGGCCGGAGTTTGCACATGCGAACTCCGGCCTGTTCGCTTCATGGGTCGGTCTCTACTAGGAAGAACCATCGGGCTCACCTTTCCAAGCGTGCCCTAATGTTATATCCTTATTCCCGAGACAGCCAATCCGCTCCACTGGGCCTTACGGCATTTCCTCGTTCAAGCCTGGAATATGCCTCGGCCCCTCTTGACCTCACGAAGAGCGGGTCACTCCGGTAGATCTCGGCATTCCGGGGGGCATTAGTTCCATTCCCGGCGTAGAGGGTTCGAGACAGGATGAAACTGGCCTTAATTATTCCCATGAATAGCTCCGACAACGGAAAGAGCTTCTACGACTATGATTTCTTCTCGACATTTTTGCTCACCAGGAGATATCTTTCATACCTTCTGGCTATTCCTACCCTGGCATCTCTGACCCCCCCACGACATGAGATCAGAATATTCGACGAAAACATAGAAGATATTGATTATAACTGGAAGGCAGACCTGGTGGGCATCAGTGTCAGGACGATGTTTGCCGAAAGAGCTTATGCGATATCTGAAACGTACCGCCAAAGAGGGGTTAAGACTGTCTTAGGAGGCATACATCCGTCCATGTGCCCGGAAGAGGCCCTCGAACATTGTGACAGCGTGGTGATTGGTGAGGCTGAGCGCGTTTGGCACACGCTCCTGGAGGATGCTGAGGATGGCCGCTTAAAAAGACTCTATAAGGCCGACGGGTTCGCGGACTTGACCGCCGCCCCTGTTCCCAACAGGGCGTCCCTTTCCAGAAACAGATACCTTCTGGATATTGTTCAGACTACAAAAGGTTGCCCGTTTCAATGTGAATTCTGCTCCGTCCACGCTTTTGATGGGCAGAAGATTAGGAATCGAACCATCGAGCAGATCGTCAGTGAGGTTCAGAGCATTAGTGGCTCCCGTGCCAAGTATAAGGAAAAGAAGGTCATATTTTTCGTCGACGACAACATTATTGCAAACAAGCAATTCGCTCGCGAGCTATTCTTGGCACTCGCACCTTACAACATTAACTGGATGTGCCAGGCGTCAATCAATATTTCACAGGAGGATGAACTCCTGGATCTAATGAGGAAGAGTGGGTGCGGAGCTATCTTTATTGGCTTTGAATCTATATCGAAGCAGAACCTGGCCATGATGCATAAGGGAATTAATCTTCGATATGATTATCTTCCCGCAATCAAAAGGATACAGTCATACGGGATATTAGTTCACGCCTCATTCATAGTGGGCTACGATTTCGATTCTAAAGCGGCATTTGAGGAATTAATAGATTTTATTCAAGAATCCAATCTATTAATGCCGTTAATTAATATTCTCACCCCGTTCCCGGGGACCAAGCTATTCAAACGCTTTGAGGAAGAGGGACGGATCATCCATAAGGATTGGAGTAAATATGATGCGAAGCATGTGGTGTTTCGCCCTTCCAATATGTCTCCTGAGGACTTATTAGACGGATACAGAAGGGTCGTCACAGCAGTTTATTCCTTTGATGCTATATTGAAGAGGCTTCAATATTATTGGGATATCGACTTCTGGCAACGCTCCAACGAGATTGACCCAGTTAAGCTTGAGTACCGGCTTCTCTTTGCCTTTCGGCTTTGTACACTGCTCTTTTCCCGCAATATGGACCGTTCAAGGTTTATCTTAAAGATACTGCCAAAAGTACTAAACAAACGTGTCAGAGTATCGACCATTCTCACCTCCATGGCTTACAACGATTTTGCCAGCGCGTTATAGAGAGCATTGCGGTTCGTAGGAGGGCGTCACTTAAAGTACGTGCATACCGAGGCAGACACAGGCCGCGGCGCGCTGTCCTTGCGACTTGGCGCACTGCGAAACCCTTGGGCTCATTCTGTATCCCCCCGATAAGCTCAATATCCAGCCTGCCGGGCAACTTCCCCTATCGGCGGAAGCTCCGCAGCGGCTTCGTCGCGAGCCCCCTACCGGTGGCTCAGTCTTGCGATGGATGCCCGAAACGCGGCCAGTGAGTCTTCGAAGTCTTTCTCGCCGAAAACCTCAAGGGTGAGCACGCCGCTGAAGCGATCGTTCAATAACTTGATTACGGGGTCGAGCACGGGTTCCGGCATGAGTGAAAGCGCCTTGTGATCGCTCCGGCCCACACCATGAATGTGAACCACACGACACCTCGGAAGCCACATTTCCAGGCAAGGAAGAGCATCCAGTCCCTGCTTCCACAGGTGGCCCACATCCACGCAGCAGGACACGGGGAGCCTGTCCAGGACGGCACTGACCATCGCGGGGGGCTGTAGATCCAGGTTCTCGACACAAAGAAGGTCCAAGGCGCCGAGTTCCTCACCAATGGCCCTCAGCACACCACAGGAATCCTCGACCCAGCGGTCCAGCTCTTTCGAGCCTGATTTGAAGCTGCCGTCAAGATGTATTATGAACGCGTGCGGAGACAACACCTTGGTCACTCGGACAACTTTCAAAGCCGTTTCCAGCGACTCAGGATTGGCAGGGAGCCCCAGGTACAGCGGGAGATGCACAGTGTACGTCATGTCGTGTCCAGAGGCCAGGCGGAGCAATTGGGCTACGGCCTCTTCATCGGGAAGGTCTGAATCGCTATTGGCTTCAAAAATTACAAGTTCCACGTCACGGACCTTGCCGGAAAGCCTCGTGACGTTGGTAATTATGTCGGCAGGATAAATATAAGAAGTGGTTCCCACCCTCATTGCAGTCACCACCTCAGGCAGGCTACCAATAGCACGACCACCTCTGAGAGTTCGCAGATTGCCCCTAAAACGTCTCCATTTACCGAACCGAGTCTTTTTTCAGCGAACCCCCGGAACCATAACGCAGCAAAATAGGCTGCGGCTACCGCAATGATTCCTTTCCAGCCGGCCAGCAGAGCGGGCGCAAATCCTATGACGCAGGTCCAGCGCACAGATCGGATGTCAAGGCCCGAAAGAAACAAAGCGGCCATGCCCTGGCCTCGATGCCGTGATCCGTATCCGACCGCTACCATCATGCTGCGGCTAATTACGGGAGACAGAAAGAGCATCAACAAAGGCAGATCCGATTGAGCCAAGGCTGCTGCCTTCAAAGCAAGTAACAACACAAGCGCCAAGGCACTGAACGCTCCCAGCCGCGAGTCTTTCAGAATTTCGAATCGCCGCTCAGGGGAGACCGACGCGGCCAGAGCGTCCCAGCAATCTGTCCATCCGTCGAGGTGCAGGCCGCCGGTCAATACGACCCACAGGGCGACAATCAGGATCGCTGCAATCACAGAGGGAAGGTGCCCCGCCGCGATGACGTGGGCCGCCACCAGCAAAATGCCGATAACTGCTCCTGCCAGTGGAAAGGCCCAGGCGGATTTTCCCACCTCGGCCATGTCGGGAACGGGCGCCGTGCGGGTCTTGAAAATTGTAAGGAATGCGAGTGCGATCTCAAATGCTCTTAACATGGGCTACAAACCGGCGTGTAAGCATGAGTTTATTGCATATGAAATTGGTCCTGAGCTGCAAAGAGCAGCGGTTCCTTGTGCCATCTGCGCGCTATTGACCATGGTGTTCCTTCTGTAATTTGGCAAATGTGCTTTGAGTTGCCTTCTTACGGCGGTTAAATTCCCCGGCTTCCTTTGGGGATGTGCACTGTGCCAGGGTGGAAAGTATCATCATATGGCCCTTCAAAATACTCACTGCGCCACCCGAAACCATGTAGTTGAGGCCGGAGAGCCGTAGATCTTCCGCCTCGAAGAAAGATCGCGCTTGGGGACTCAAGCACTTGTCCCGGCCGCTGAGTCCATCCTTTATCAGCGCGTAGACGAAGATGTTCGGGACACGCTGAACAATGGCCTTGAGATGAGGGAGCAATTCAGAGGGAACATCGCCATTCAGAAAAAGTGAGGAAAAAGCGTGAGTCACTACCCGGGTATCTTGCGACCCGTACCACAAACGATCGAACTTACCCGATTTCACAATTGGCCCAAATTTCTCCGAATCAGTCCTGGTCAAAAGTAAGGCCTCATCATCTCTGTATATGCACGCCCATTTCCCGGTGGACATCAGTCGTATGCCCAAGGAGTGTGTCGAGCGAATGCACACAAACTCAACTCGCGAAGTATCCAAAATAGCCATTGCTTGGTCCAGGTCCGAAGGAGTCGCCGCGTTAAGAATCAGGAAGTAAGCCCGCATAATCTCATCTGTGTACGCGGATTGATCTCGGCAGTCCATGAACACCTTTATTCGTGGAGTCTTGAACAGTAAGAGGTCTGAAAAGGTCCAATCCGCAAAAATCCTCCCTGAAATCCCATTTTTCCTCATAAAATCCGCGACATTCATCTCCATGTACGAGGAACTCATCAACCGATGAGACAATGGTTTGTCAAAATGCATGGGGTTTCCAGGAAGATAAAACAGGAAGATGTAGGAGTAGAACTTAAAACTCAATAGGCAAACCCACAGGACCAGAAATACCGTGGCGATCGTGGAGGCCCTTATTTCCGCCAGGCCCTTGGGCGCCTTCCACTTTTTTATCAATTCCCAACTGACGTTGATCAACAATGCTGCAATCGGCACTAGAGCAAGCGACGCGAACAGAATTAGTCGTCGAAAAGTGAAAGCCGCGGGAATCAACATGACCGGTATTAGGTATTCCATCATCACATCCGCGGATGATCCGCTTCCGGAAAACCTCTCCTGAGCCCCCGCGGTCCCCAATCTCCAGATTACGAAACAAAAAAGACCGATCGTGACAGCGACAAAGCCGACAAATGGCCTGACATCCGTCAACGCCAGTATCCCCCCTTGAGATACTGATTGGGAAAGGCTGGTCCAGTCCCCCGAAACAGAGGTCACCGGATTCACGGACAATTGCCGGAATGGCATCACAACATTGCTCAGGCCGTAAGGATTTGCCAAAACCATGATGAGAGCCGCAGCTACCAGAGTGAAGAGCCACCCGGCCACCTGGTATTGGTCTTCTGTTCGAGTGCCTGCGGACGGCGCAGATTCCTGTAGCGGAGCCCCTTCCGGACTTCCGATGGGCCCTGCCTTTTTGTCAGGCATTTGCAGGATGTTGAGCTTCGCCGCCAACTCGGCGGCAAATTTGAGGCCCAGTAGCACAAAACCGAGCATAAACGAACCGTGAGAATTGGACCAGACCGCAAATACTGCAATGGACCCGATCCATCTCCACTTGCCCCAACTGCGTGGGGCAGTCAAAAAGGTTGTCATGAGAACGAAGTAGAAAAGCGCGAAATTTTCCGCGCGAATACCGAGGAAGGGAGCGAGACTTAGCGTACCCAAGCTGAGGGCGAAACAGGAGATCTCAGGCGAAACGCCCAGAGCGCGGCACCTGAAATACAGAACCGTCAGGCAGCCCACCAGGAGCCCGACCTTGATCAATACGGGACCCCATTCCGCGAGGGCCAAATAAGACAGGTAGTAGACGGCATGAGAGAGCCACGACTGATCCACCCATATGGTGCCGCCGGTGGTGAAGGACCACTGATCCGGCCTGCCGAGGAGTCCTTTGAAGGTGTCCCGCCCCGAACAGAAGGCCAGAAACAAATCTTCATTGAATACACGCATTCCCCAGGCAATTAGAACAGATACTACGAGCGAGAGGAAAATCAGGAGGCGTGCAAAGCTCTTCAATTAACGGCGCCCTTTCCTTGTAGTGACAGCGCAGTTGGATAAGTCCGGCCGGACGAGAATTTATCCTTGGTACACCTACCATAATACGGCCGGCCCGTCATTTGTCAAATAAGAGTTCGGTAAATGGAAGTCTTTTCGGAGGGATGGACTGCCACAAAGGCTGCGCCGCGCTCTCGCACATGAGAAGCGCGGCAAGAATTCATGCCAACTCTGCCTTCATTTCCCTGAGCCACCTATCGAGGTCGGTTATCGAGGCCCCATCTGAGATTCGCGAGATTATCGCGCTGCCTACCACAACGCCATCCACGTGGGGTCTCAACCAGGAGGCTTGCCGGGGATTGGACACCCCGAATCCAACTGCCAAGGGTAGCCTACATGACCTCCTGATGTCGGCGCAAGTTGCCGCAAGATCTTCAGGAAGGGCATTCCTGGCTCCCGTGACCCCGGTGACGGAAACGTAGTACAGGAACCCCGAGCCGTCTTCGTCCATGGCTTCGACGCGCTCCACGGGGCTGGTAGGCGTAGCTAGATAAATCCAGGCTAACTTTGCCTTATCTGTCAGGGGCTTGAGCCAACCGGCTTCTTCCATGGGCAGATCCACAACCAACACGCCGTCCAGGCCGCATTCTTTTGCTCTGGCCACAAACCTTTCGGTGCCGTAATTGTGGATGGGATTGAAATAGCTGAAGAAAACTATCGGGACATCTGTTGAGCTGCGAATCTCGGCAATCATGTTTAAGGCTCTATCCATGTTCATGCCGTTTCGGATCGCTTCGGTCGAGGCTTTCTGAATCACGGGGCCATCGGCAATAGGATCCGAAAAGGGGAATCCGAATTCGATAACGTCAGCGCCCGAGCGGGCGAGTTGTAGGAAGATTTCTAAAGATCTTTCCGCGTCCGGATATCCGGCTATGGAGAAAGGAATAAACCCTGTTTCGTTTTTGGTTCGTAACTGTTTGAATGTCCTTTCAATACGCTCCATGTCACTCCTCGCTCATTACCTTTTCAATTATGGGCATGTCTTTGTCGCCCCTGCCCGAGAGGTTGACGAGGCAAACCTCGTCCTTGGCCAATTTCGGCAACTCCTTCATCGCAAAGGCCAGTGCGTGAGAAGACTCCAACGCCGGAATTATCCCTTCCGCGCGGCAGAGCGCGGAAAAAGCCTGCAGGGCCTCGGCATCGGTTATAGGGACATACCGAACTCGTCCCGAGGTAAGAAACAAAGAATGTTCCGGGCCGACTCCGGGGTAATCAAGGCCCGCGGAAATCGAGTGGGCCTCGCTTATCTGCCCCCCGTCGTCTTGGAGCACGAAGGAGCGAGAACCGTGGAACACACCAACCTGGCCGGAACAAAGCGTCGCGCCGTGCTTGCCGGATTCGATTCCCAGCCCCCCTGCCTCCACACCTATTAGCTCGACCCCTTCATCTTCGAGGAATCCCTGGAAAATACCGGCTGCGTTGCTTCCTCCTCCTACGCACGCGATTACCTTTTTAGGAAGCTTCCCTTCCATTTGGAGGATTTGGCGTCGCGCCTCAAGACCGATGACCGATTGGAACTGCCTCACCATCAATGGGTATGGATGAGGTCCGGCAACAGAGCCAATCACGTAAAAAGTGTCCCTGATGTTGGTTGCCCAGTGCCTGAGGGCTTCGTTCATCGCGTCTTTGAGGGTGGCCGTACCGGCGGTCACGGGGACAACTTCCGCGCCCATCAAACGCATACGGAATACATTGGGAGCCTGGCGCCGCATGTCCTCTTCACCCATGAAGACCTTGCATTCCAGTCCCAGCAGCGCGGCGGCCGCGGCTGTGGCAACTCCGTGCTGACCTGCTCCGGTTTCGGCAATCACTTTGGGCTTATTCATGTGCTTTGCCAGAAGGCCCTGACCCAGGGTGTTGTTTATCTTATGCGCGCCTGTGTGGAGCAGGTCTTCTCTTTTGAGGTAGAGTTTCGCACCTCCCAATTCATCTGCAAACCTCCGGCAGCGAAAAAGAGGTGTCTCCCTGCCTGCGTAGGTTTGCAGAAGCTCTTCCAATTCAGCCATGAATTCGGCTGATGCCGCGATGCCGAAGAAAGCCTCTTCCAATTCCTTAAGAGGGGTGATTAGGGTCTCGGGAACAAACCGACCCCCAAAATCTCCGAAATAACCTTTTGAATCAGGCCACGTCTTGGGTGAAGCCTGCTTTGCGGACCGCATGTATAAACTCCTTGATCATTTCTTCGTTTTTTATGCCCGGCTCTGATTCCACGCCACTGGAAACGTCTACTGCGTGGGGCTTCAGAAGCTCGATCGCTCGTCCCACGTTATCAGGGCTCAGACCCCCTGCGATCACCAATCGGCGCCGGACACCCTGAGGAGCGCCTTTGAGATATTCGTCCAGACGCTTCCAGTCCATCGGGATGCCGGTGCCTCCCCATATGCCGTCTGAACCTGAATCCATCAGCAATCCGGATACCTGATACCGCGCGATATCCGGAAAAGGTCCTGCACACGAGAACCGGAATGCCTTGATTACCGGTCGGCCGGCACCGACGCAGTCTTCCGGAGGCTCGTTGCCGTGGAGCTGAATTACGTGAATGCCGGATTTCGCGGCTATTTCCTCCACGTCCTCCTTGTCGAGGTTTACGAAAACCCCCACAGTGACTATGAACGGAGGGAGTGTTTTAATTATGGCCGCAGCCTGTTCCGGGGTCACGTATCGAGGGCTGGGGCGATGGAAGACGAAGCCCAGAGCATCAACCTCTGCGCGAACGGCCGCGTGAGCGTCCCTTACACTGGTTATGCCACATATTTTGACCCGAACGGTCCTGCTACGAGCGGCCATGAACCAGCTCCCGGATTTTGGCCGCGGGGTCCGATGAGGTCACGATGCTTTCCCCGATAAGAAAACCTGCCACCCCCGCTTCCTTTAGGCTCAAAATCTCCTCGCGCGTCCGTATTCCGCTCTCTGAGACCACTATCCTGTTCGAAGGGATATGTTTCATGAGTTGCAGGGTCACATCTATGTCTACGTTGAAAGTTGCAAGATCTCGGTTGTTGATGCCTATAATCCTTGCCCCTGATTCGAGAGCGATACTCAGTTCCGACAAGTTGTGGACCTCGACCAGCGGCTCCATTTGCCACTCGCGGCCCCGCTCTATCAAGTACCTCAGGCGCGGCGCGTCCAATAAGCCGGCGATAAGAAGAAATGAATCCGCGCCCGCGGCTCGCGTTTCCACCACCTGATATTCATCGACTATAAAGTCCTTGCGCAGGATCGGCACGGAGACCGCGTCTCGAACCTTTGTAAGTGCGGATAGGCTCCCCATAAAATGGTCTTGCTCTGTAAGCACGGATACGGCGACTGCTCCACCGTCTTCATAAGCCAGTCCCAGTGCCTTGGGATCAAAATTGGATTTAAGGAGCCCCTTGGAAGGAGAGGCTTTCTTGATTTCAGCTATGACATGTATTCCGGGACCCTTGAAAGCTGAGGCGAAATCCAGTGGCGGCGCTGTTTCGGTTGCTCTGCTTGCGAGTACGTCTACGCTTGTTACGAACTGCTCTTCAGCAAGTCTTGCCAGTCGCGCCTGAACGATTTTGTATAGAATAGTTGTCATTGCTGCTTGGTGAACTCCACGAAATCGTTGAATTTCTTGTTTGCCTTGCCGGAATCCACCGACTCGGCTGCGATTCTAAGGCCTTCAGTAAAATCCTCCGCACTGCCCGCAACAACAAGAGCTGCTGATGCGTTGATTAACGCCACATCTCGCCGCGGCCCAGGTTTGCCTTGCAACACATTGACGAGGTGTCGGGCGTTTTCGGACGCGCTCCCCCCTTTGATCTGGCCCAAACTGCACGCGTTCACCCCCAATTGGATTGGCTCGAACAAGCTGGTGCTAACCTGTCCGTCCTTGAGCCGCGAGATTTTCGTAGGACCGGCCGGCGATATCTCGTCTAGGCCGTCCATCCCATGGACCACCATGGCTGAACGAATCCCAAGACCCTCAAGGGCCCATGCCATAGGTTCGGTCAAATCGGCGTCGTAAACTCCCAGCAGTTGGCACGATGCTCCGGCAGGGTTTGTCAGTGGACCCAGGACATTGAATAACGTACGGATGCCCATCTCTTGCCTGGGGCCGGCAGCATGTTTCATGGCAAGATGAAACAAGGGAGCGAAGAGGAAACCAAACCCCGTCTCCTTGATGCAGCGGCCTACTGATGCCGGCGGTAGTTCCAACTCCGCTCCCAGCTCTTTCAGCACATCAGCGCTCCCGCAGGAACTCGACACCGACCGGTTGCCGTGCTTGGCCACCCGCACCCCTGCGCCTGCCAGGATAAACGCAACCGTGGTCGATATGTTAAAAGTCCCTGCACCGTCTCCTCCGGTCCCGCAAGTATCCAGCAACGGGGTCCCGTCGTCCTCCACCAGGACCGGCACTGCATTGCGCCTCATTACGGTGGCGGCGCCTGTGATTTCCGCAACGGTTTCACCTTTCATCTTTAGCGCTGTGAGCAGGGCGCCGATTTGAGCCGACGTGGCTTGCCCGGCCATGATTTCTTCCATGGCGGCTTCCATTTCTTGCTTAGTCAGGTCCTCTCTGTTGGTTGCTTTTCTTATTGCTTGTTTGACCATGGTCTTTCTCCAGTCGGGAACTAGTTCTTGCCAAGAGGCCTGACCGAATAGGGCCTCGCTTGCGGTCGTAGCGCTTCGTCACATGGGAAGACGCGCTCGACAAAGGAACGAATGAGGCGGCCAAAGGCTGTCCTAGGATCGAGCGCCATCCCTATTGCAGGGCGGGACTGGCGTCCCGAACATTGCGCGTGCCACGCGACCGCCTTCCGGACCTCACGAATCTCGTCAAACCTCTCCGTCGGTGTCCATCAGAGCCAGTGTGAATGCCACCGGGGTCCATCGGCTCCCTAAATCCAATTCGTCACCGGTCTCTCTTTCAACTGAGGTCCGTCGATCAGCGTCGATTTCTTCCGGATCGGCTTTGATGCTGTCTGCGATTGTAGCGGCTTGTTTCAGCATGATCCTGTCTCCCTCTGTGATTTCGACAATGCTATTGCGAGAGCCACGGGGACCCAGCGGCCCGCGGGCCGGAGGTCCTCACCGATGTCCTCATCCGCGAAGCCGAAACTTCCGGATATTGGGCTTTCTTTTTTGTCCGGCATGCGGAGTTCCTCCATCATGTCCTCAGTTGGGCGTAATGACCTCGCCCGGAGAAGATCCGGTTGGATCGAAAGTCTCAGCCGGTCTCGTCATTTCAGCGGGAGAATTCCAGTCATTGCGGGTAACACCAGGGGACCACTTGCCCGTACGGTGGAACTCTTCCGCCATGGTCAGAAAGTTCCTCAGAATCTGCTTTCCGCCTGGCGTCAGGATGGATTCCGGGTGGAACTGGACCCCCTCGATAGGACGGTCCTTATGGCGAATACCCATTATTTCTTGTTGGTCCGTTAAGGCCGTTATTTCGAGGCAGTCGGGCAGCGATTCCAGTTCCACGATCAGGCTGTGATACCGGCATGCCTGGAAGGGGACATCCATGCCCGAGAACAAACCCTGGCCGTTTGAGAAGATCGGCGAGGTCTTTCCGTGCATGAGCCTGCCCGCGGACACCACTCGACCACCGAATGCAGCGCCGATCGCCTGATGGCCGAGGCAAACCCCAAGAATGGGGATGCGGCTGCCCAGATTTGTTATCGTGAGCATGGACACACCCGCGTCCTGAGGCCCGCCGGGACCTGGAGAAATGACCACCGCCTCGGGTTTTAGCCCGTCGATTGCCTGAATGGTGATTTCGTCGTTGCGGTGAACCGCGACGTCTTCTCCAAGTTCTTGAAAATACTGAACCAGATTGAACGTGAACGAATCATAGTTGTCGATTACGAGTATCATTTAACTCTCCCCTCAAATTCATGGGCCGCGTTCAGGGCCTTGCGCATTGCCTCGGCCTTTCGCATGGTCTCCTGGTATTCCATCGCGGGTACGGAATCGGCCACGATACCTGCGCCGGCCTGAACGTACGCCTGAGACCCTTTCATCATCACGGTCCGTATCGTTATCCCCATATCCATGGCCCCGGTGAACGAGAAGTATCCGACGCACCCTCCGTATGGGCCGCGACGATCCGGTTCCAATTCTTCGATGATCTCCATGGCCCTGATTTTCGGCGCGCCGCTCAGCGTTCCCGCAGGGAAACAGGCCCTCAGGACGTCAAAAGCGTCGTAACCGTTCGCAGGTCTGGCACGCACATTGCTAACCATGTGCATCACGTGGGAATATCGCTCGACGGTCTTGAAGGCATCCACCGTTACGGTACCCGGCGCGGCTATCCTGCCGAGGTCATTACGGGCCAAGTCCACGAGCATGACATGCTCGGCCAATTCCTTGGCATCTCCCACCAGTTCTCTTTCCAACCTTTCGTCTTCAAACCGGTCGGCCCCCCTTGGGCGCGTTCCTGCAATGGGACGGACAACCGCCTCGCCGTTCCTCAACCGCACCATTACCTCCGGCGAGGAACCGGCAAGCACCTCATCGCCCATGCGCAGGAAGAACATGTAAGGGGACGGATTGATCATCCTCAGGCCCCTGTAGACATTGAGAGGCCTGGTTGAGACGGTTCCCTGAAATCTCTGGGAGAGGACCACCTGAATAATGTCTCCCGCGCGGATGTGCTCCTTCGCCCTCAACACCATGTCCTCAAACCGAGCCGGCTCGATGTTGGAGGAAAGGCGGATTTCTTGGTCATCTGTCGCTTCGGGAGCCACACTCGGTGCCGGGCGAGCCATCTTCTCTTTTAAAGACTCCAGCCTCAAACAGCCCTCTGTGTAGCCGTCTTTCAGGCTGGAGACCTCGGAAGGAGCCACCGTGGTTATGAGAAGGATTTTGTGAGCGAAATTGTCGAATATAACCATGTCGCGGGTGATCATGAACCAGGTGTCGTAAAACCCGGGGTCCGCCTTGTCGAGGTTCGGGAGCCGCTCAAAGCCCCTTACCACATCGTACGAAAGAAACCCCACAGCGCCGCCGTAGAACTCGGGAAGGCCCGGGACAGCCACCCCGCGATACTTCGCCATGATGTCTCTGATCAACAGAGTCGGATCGTCAATTCCGGATATATCTTCCTGCCGGCCGTTTTGAATGATTTCGGCGCGACTGCCTTTGGATCGAACAATTAGCCTTGGGTCCGCGCCCAAGAATGAATATCTCGCCCACCGCTCGCCACCTTCCACGCTTTCCAGAAGGAACGAAGCCGCCGGATCGTCAATCTTCAGAAAGGCGGATAGCGGGGTATCCAGGTCCCCTTGCATCTCCATGAAGAGCGGCACGAGGCCGCCTTGCTTGCTGAGTTCGTCAAACTGCTTGAAATCGGGCTTTATCATGTCGTGAAATCCTCGGTTGCTCCGCCGGGAGATTCATCGAGTTGTGAGGGCTTACAGTGGCCTCCCGCGATATCCGTGCTGTACATGCAAAAAGGCCATGAGCTGTCTGCTCATGGCCTTTGCTTCGTTTCCGTATTAGGTTAGTTTTTTACGCTTCGTGCTTTAGGCGCAGGCAGACCTCCCGTGTTCGATTATCCAACGCCACCACCAGTTTCTGTTGCTGACAGATATCATAGGGTTTCCGCCTGTGACCAGTAAGGGTATCGCAGGTCGGGACCCTTGTCAAGAACTAATTGGATGAACGGATTTCGCCTTGATTGTTGCCCGCTTCCATCCGTGGTTTTTAGTAGCCCGGTGATTACGACTCGTTTGCTCCCGGAACTACAAATCAAACGCTCGTATCCATTTAATTGTTCTTGATTCCGGTTGTTTGCGTATGATATAGTCAACACAGCGATACTTTAAGTTCTGAGGGGCCGAAACAGACAGACTGAAGTCCTTGTCGCTAGCCGGTGTGTGCGCGGGGTTGCAGCCGTGGACGTACCCATTAGACCATCGTACTGCCAATTGACCTTCGTTGCTCCAAGTGTTTTCAGGCAAGTTCCTGTGTGAGCTGTCCTCCGGAAAGACTAGGGAACCGCTTTTCGCGTTCCTGTCGCAGGCGGAGCGACAGCCTGAAAGTACGGGCCAACAAGGGGGCCAAGCAAGAACTGAGGAAATGAGTATTCACCAGCGGGTCACAGGAGAAAATGAATCCGAACTTGGCAGACAGCCTGAAGATCTGTCGGAGGTCATGGACTTCTCGAGTTACGACCTCCGCACCACGATCCGTTTGATCGTTTTGAGCGGCGAATCCAGGAGGGTGGATGTCAAGAGAGGGAGCCTGATCGGGTCCATTTTCGTCAAGGAGGGAGATATCTACCGAGCGGTGACGGAAGAACGGGAGGGTGACGAGGCCTTCTTCGAGATCTTGTCGTGGAGCAAAGCCGTGCACGCGGACGCCCAGGAATCCGCCCCTGTCGAAAGGAATATCCGGATTGCCACGCAAGTGCTCCTTGACCTTATGGATGCCAGGACTTCGAGCACGGAATAATCCAAGACGCCTTTGGGGACCAAGCTTGTCCGAAAAAAAGATTCTCATTGTTGAGACCGAACCCATAATCGGCGAATACATTGCAGATTCCTTTGCAGCCGTAGACGCCGGATATCATGTTCTGCACGCTTATTCGGTACCGGAGGCCCTTCAGAAAATAGGACGTAATGATGTGGATCTCGTCTTCGCCGATCACCAAGGGGGCGCAGGAATAGACGGGATTAAGCTCCTTCAGGGCATCCGCAAAATGGACATGGCTGTCCGAGTGGTCCTTGAGGCTGAAGACTACCTGGAACGAGACCGAATCCCTGCATTGTCACTTGGCTGCAGCAGCTTTCTTGTCAAACCGGTTTCTTACGAGAAGTTGGAGGAACTGCTTTTCAATATGCTCCAGTCGCAGCAGGGGTTCACCGGCAGAGTGGTGAAACTGCGCTTGGAAGATGTCATCCAGATGTTCTGCTACAGAAAGGACAGCACGCTTCTTACCATCTTTAACGGCCAAACCGAGGGTCGCATTTATATCCACGATGGCGGAATAATTCATGTGGAATGCGATTCATTGGACGGTGTGGAAGCGTTTTACGAAATCATCGGATGGGAGGGTGGCGAGTTTCTCTCTCAGATTGTGCTCCAGGTGCCGCCCCAGACCGTCTTCATCGACTGGCAGAGCCTTCTGATGGAAGGCATGCGCCAGAAGGACGAAATCCGTCACGCCCTGGCTCCTGCCCCCGAGGATGGAACGGGACGTCGCGCCGGTCGAAAAAGGCGGGCCGGCGCTGTTCGTGAGCCGGCCCCATCGGCGGTCCAGCAGCCGGACAAGAGAATAATGATCGTTGACGATTCTCGCTTCATACGAAAAATCGTTCAGGAGATTATTGAATCCGATTCCTCCCTTCAGGTGGCCGGCTATGCTACCAACGGACAAGAGGCCCTGGCCCGGATAGACGAATTGAAGCCCGATCTAATCCTTCTCGACTGGGACATGCCCGTTATGAAGGGGAGCACCACGCTGATGCACATAATGATCAGGAGCCCTTGTCCAGTGGTTATCCTCAGCGGGTTCGTCGGAGGCGTTGGAGCGAATCCTTTCGACTTGTTGTGTCTCGGAGGGGTGGATTTTCTGAGAAAGCCGCAAAATAATTGGCGCCTTGACGGAAGGGCAGATGATCTGGTTCGGCGGGTCAAGGAAGCATGCCGGATCAAATTCGACAGGATTCGACGGGTAAGGATACCGCCCCAAATCCAGCACGCGCAGGGAGTGGAACCACACCACGGTGCGCCTAAATTCTTGGTGGTATTTGTGTCTTCCACAGGAGGATGCACTGACCTTATCCGTCTTATTCCTTCTCTGCCCGAGAATCTGTCGGCGGCAATGGTGATCTTGCACGACATGCAAACAGAAGCGATAGGGGCATTTGTCGATTATCTGGATAGAAGGAGCCAGGTGAAGGTCCAGGGTTTGGAGCCGGGGACTCCTCTGGCCTCGGGCGTATGTTACATGCACCCCGCGTCGGTCCCCGCAGAACTCCTTCGGGAGCGAGACAGTATTTCGGTGAAGACTTTGAGCGATCAGCCTGCCCTATCCGCTGTGGACCATTTTCTTGTCTCGGCTTCCGAAGTGATGGGGCGCAATATTCTTGCCGGCCTTCTGTCAGGCGGAGAAAGCTGGGGTTCCGAAGGGTTGAAAGCCGTCAAGAAGGCACAGGGTATCACATTGGTCCAGGACCCGCTTTCCAGCACCGACCCCCGAATGGCAGAGAGGGCACTCCGGGCTGGTATTGTGGACTTCAAATGCGCAGCTGACAATATGGCCGGGACGATCAAAAACCTAATCAGGGCTGCGGCGAAAGCCGAGACTGCGCCCTCCAGACAGGAGAGTTTCCATGAACGCTAGGGAACACATAAGAAAAGCTACTCCCGAGAGCGAAGAGTCTGTTCAGATGATAAGTTTCTCCATAGGTTCAGAACACTTCGGGGTAAGAATCCTGGTGGTTCAGGAGATCATCATGATGTCCAACATCACCGAGATTCCCAACGCGCCCGATTTTGTGGAGGGAGTCATAAACCTGAGGGGAAACATCATCCCGGTCCTGGACCTGAGAAAGCGGCTGCGATTGAGGAATCAGCCTCACGTGGATGGGCACAAGCCAGGCACTCGAATTCTGGTGGTGGAGATCGAGGCAAATGTGACGGGGTTCATCGTAGACTCGGTGGCCAAAGTCATCACGGTTCCTGCTTCAAAGATCTCGCCGCCTCCGGACATCATCGTTGCAGGAGTTCAAAGTCAGTACATCAGCGGGGTGGTTCATCTTGACGAAACCATCCTCATCGTCCTGGATTTCAAGAAAATTCTCTCTATCGAGGAAAAGGAGGCCCTGGATCATGTCGCAGGGGTACTCCCCGCGGCAGCCGAAGGCGCGGCCTGATAAACCGGCGGAGACCGCGTGTTGAGAGCAGCGGTACCTTGCCGGTCGTGAGTTGAAAGTAGCCTTACCGGCTACCTCGTTGATCAAGAATCACAAATCTCATTCCCAGGAGGGAAAGGAAATGAGTATCTTTAAGAAGCTCCGTCTGGGAGGAAGCCTCAGAAACAAACTCTTGTTTTGGTTCCTCCTAATCACTCTTATCCCGATGGGTATTTCCGCTGGTTTGGGCCTTTATACGATCACCACGGAAGCGGAAAACTCAGCCTTTCGTGAAACCGCGAGGCTCGCCGATTCAGTGGGTCAGACTCTCAACGTGTTCATGAATGAGAGGGTGAACGACGTTAGGGCCTGGGCAGACCTCCGTCTGGTCAAAGAGGCCCTGGAAGTTGCCGAGGTGCGAGAGGATGCCTCCGAAACGCTGCGTGAGATCGTGAAACTTTACGGATCGTACGAAGCGATTTTTCTCCAGGACTCGAAAGGGATCTGCGTGGCCTCGAGTTGGCCCGCCCTGGTCGGAAACGATTTCTCGGCACAGGCGGCCTTTAAGGGCGCCAAGGCCGGGAAACTCACTCTGATCGATACTGAACCGTCTCCACTGGTGGAAAAGATTGATCCGGCCTCAAAGGGATGGAGTCTCTCCATCTCGGAGCCCGTTAAAGTGGGGGGCAATGTAACGGGTGTTATTACCGCTTACGTGAAGTGGAGCGTCGTTCAGGGTATTCTTGATGCGATCCCGGTTGGTACGACCGGCTATGTATGGGTTACCAACAACAAGCCGACGTTGATACTTCATCCGGGCAGGCACCTGTACGGGGAGGCTGTTGCCGGTTCTGTGATTAATTTGCCGCAATTGTCTGAAAGGATAAAGAAAAAACAGCCAAACCTTCGCTACTTCTTTAAGAACGTCAAGACCGGGAAACTAGATGACAAGATTGTCAGCATGGCTTACCCGGGCGCGTACGGGTCTTTCCCCGGCTTGGGATGGGTAGTTGGCGCCGGGGCCGATGTCAATGAGCTGATGGGATACGTCAATGTCATCATTCGGGACAACACGATCGTTGGCGCTGTTATGGTCGTCCTTGTCGTTTTGCTTTCTATCGGAGTTGCTGCAAGGATCGCCCGTCCCATTAAGAACCTGGCGGGAACGATGTCCCAGGTTGGCGAAAACCTGGACCTGACCCTTCGATCACCGGTTACAACCTATGACGAAACGGGCCGAGCGGCTGAAACGTTTAATGCCCTTCTCGAAAGGCTCCAGGAGTCTTTCTCCACGGTTTTGGAAGCGGTCGGAAGGGTGCGTGAATCGTCGCTGACGGTTAACGAGGTTACGCAGAATATCGTGGTTAACGCCACCGCGCAGGCCGAACGCGCACGAAACGTGTTGGAAAGGGTTTTGGCAATGGGTGAAACCGCTCAAGAGGTTGCGACCAATGCCACAGATACCCACAAATCAGCTAGCGTGACAGCGGAGTCACTCCAGGGTATGGCAACCGAAATCGAAGGAGTTGCAAAGAGCGCCGGAGAGCAGGATGCCCAAAGTCGAGAGGGTGAAACCATTGTCGACGCGATGGGCGCCACGGCTCGTGAGGTTGCAGGAAAGGCCGGTGAGCAGTTCACAGCGGCCCAGGAAACAACCGAGGCCGTTAACCGTATGGCTCGACTTATCGAAGAGATGGCCCAGAGCGCCGGTGAAGCGGCTCGGCAGTCGGAGCTGACCGACCGTTTCGCGCGTGAAGGTGGCGCGGCTGTTGAGAAGGTGGTGCAAGGTATGAGGGGCATCGCTGACTCTTCCGAGCAGATCAACGACATCATGGTCGTTATTTCGTCCATTGCCGAGCAAACCAACCTTCTGGCTCTTAATGCGGCTATTGAAGCTGCTCGAGCAGGGGAGCACGGCAAAGGGTTCGCGGTCGTTGCCGACGAAGTTAGGAAACTAGCTGAAAGAACAGCCGAGTCTACCAACGAAATCGCAGACCTTATCAAAGCAAGTAACAAGAGGGTCGAGGAAGGAGAGCGACTGTCTGCGACTAGCCGCGATGCTCTGATGCAAATTCAGGAAGCCGTGGCCAGAACCAACAGTCTCATAGCCGGCATTTCCGAGGCCACCTTGCGCCAGACGGAGGACGCGGCAGGCGTCCAGAAGTCCATGGAACGCCTGACAGCCCTTGCGCAGGACATTCTCGGACTAACGGGCGAGCAGGGCAAGCGCCGTGAGAGAGCTGCCAGCATCATGTCGGAGATTCGAACCCTGAGCCGGAGCATTCTGGAGAAATCAGGAGCCGAAGTGGAAACCTCGTCGGCGGTTAGCCAGGAAATGGCTGAAGTTACGGCCCGTGCGGAAAACATCACCAGGCTCACGAGCTTGCAGACGGAAAGGTCCGCTGTGCTGCGACAGATCATGGCAGAAATGTCCGAGGTTGCCAGCACGAACGCGCGCGGCGCTGCCAATGCGTCTCAAACAACTCAGGATCTTGCCAAAGTCGCGGATGAGTTGGGCCAATTGGTCGAGCAATTCAGGATCTCGCGAGAGATGTGAGATAGGCTCTAAGGCTGTGTAAGACTAACGTTCAGCGAGATGATGGGGTCCGTATTCTCTGCGTAGGGGCGACATCCCGCGATGACGCGGGATCGCCCTTGGGCGAGGCATGCCTCGCCCCTACAAAGGGATCCGACGCAACGCTATCCCGCTGAAGGGTTACGGGTTACCAAAGTGATCACGAGCGTGGCGCCACGCGGCTGACAAACGGCCGCGGCGGGCACTGGGGCGTTGCGTTTGTCACGATAATCGTATGTCAATGTGAGGTGTGTTATGGGCTTGCGGGTCCTAGTTGTCGATGACTCCGGCTTCATGCGCAAAAGAATTATCGAAGAGTTGCGGTCCAAGGGGCACTCCGTTATCGGGGAAGCAAAAGGCGGAAATGAAGCCGTAGAGATGTACAAAGCTCTCAAGCCCGACCTTGTTACCATGGACATCACCATGAGGGACAAAGACGGAATTACGGCTGCCAAGGAGATCCTGAGTGAAGACCCTCAGGCCAGAATCCTGTTCATTACCATACTGACGGACGAGAAGTACAAAGCCGAAGCGGAAAAGTTGGGCGCCAAGGGCTTCATAAACAAGACGGACCACCTATCCATCTCCAAGATCATTGAGGAAATGGAATAGGCAGCCATGAAAGCAATAGACCCCCAATCAAGGTCAACCAGAGTAGTCCCGGTGTCTGAACGCCAGGCGCCGGTGAAAACCAAACGACTTCCGGTCCTCCAAACCCCGTGGTGGACTCGGAAACTGGTCGCGATCTTTTCCCTCCTCGCTTTGATTGCCATCGCCGCCAACGCCGTAATCCTGGCGGAAGTCAGCGACGAAATAGCCAGGAAGAATAGTTTTTATGCAACACAATCCGCGGTGGACCGACAAAGTGAGGCACCACGCGATATGGCCGCGCTTTATGCGTACCGAAATCACATGATTGTTCTCCTGGGTATCACGATCGCATGCTTCGGAGCCATCATTTATCTATTCGTTAAGAAGGTGGCCGTGCCGCTCAACACAGTGGCTTATGCGGCAAAAGAAATCTCGCGGGGGAACCTTACGGTTACGGTTCCTTCGCGGCGGCGGCACGAAGTCGGGGACTTGGGACAACTTGTCAATGAAGTGGCGGCAAACTTTCAGGAGATCCTCTTACTAACAGGCACTACCGTAGGAAATGCCAACTGCGCGCTCCAACGCTTGGAAGACCTTTTGAAAAGCCAGAGTGGATTGGATTGTGCACCGGGATTGGATGAGCAGATCCGGGCCATAAAGCGAGATCTCGAAACGCTGGGCACCGTCGTGAAAAATTTTGAATTCTATGAAACTCGTTTCGACGGCTACAAGGTGACCCCGCGCACCGGGGAAGAGGGATAGAATCAGATAGAAGGAAGTGCGACGCACCACACCAGCCCTTCATGAATAAGGTTCAAACGCGTGGGCTAGGTCCGATCGAAAGGGAGCGAAGATGATTGATACTGAAATTCTTCAGGATTACAGCAGCGAGGCTCGAGAACTCCTCGACGAGATGGACCACAGCCTGCTTCGCCTCGAAAAGGAAGGCCGCAGCCCTGAGATCTTGAACAACATCTTTCGGGCGGTCCACTGCATAAAAGGGTCGGCGGAATATATAGGACTGGAGCGTTCAAGCACTCTGACACACGGCGTGGAAAACCTCCTGGACCGCCTTCGCGAAGGGCTCATTACGCTCGATGCACGAATTGTCGACTTCTTGTTTCGGGTCAAGGACATGATCGCCACCCTGATTCACGAAGTCTCGGAGTCCCACAAGGAAAAGACGGAAATTTCGGCCCTGATGGTGGAACTTGAAGGATTCCTGCAACCCACAGGATCCCCTCCCGAAGCCCCGCCCGGGACCGAAAGCGTGGAACGCACTACTGAAACGCTACCAGGCCAAGAACCGCCCTCGGACTCCCAGGCCCCTCCATCGGATGTCACAGAGGAGTTAGGCGGCGGTTCTGCTGTTCCTGCGGAAGATGCCCCGGACCAACCTTATGTTCAGGTTGCTTCCGAACTCGACGGCCACCCGGATTACAGCGCCGTCTCTCAAGAAGGCAGCGAGGATTTCGCCGGCCAGGCGGTTTCCGAAAATTCGTCGCCGGCAGGGCAGTCCGCATCGAGCGGGGAAGAAATACTTGGCGAACAATCCGCCTCTACATCGGAATTGTCCGGCGAGAAGGAGTCCACGGCTGAACACGTAGCGACGCTTGAACAAACCGTTCCCCACATTTTGAACATCTCGTTGTACCTCGACGACCTTCAGGACGGTTTAAATCCTCAGGAAATAATCACGCCGATCTCTGAGGCTCTCCAAAACCTGATCGATACCATGCGGCTCCTGGGGCGACCAAAGGCCGTTGATCTGCTTCAGACGTTGGAAAAGCAGATTGGCTCGATTCGCTCGGATCAGGAGCTGCTTTCGGTGGAGGAAGTCAACAAGCTGCGCGGGCTGCTTCATTCATTGAAAGAACATTATCCGGAGGAGGTATTCCCTCTATCGTCCGGAATGATGCCTGAGGCTGACATCGCCCCTCCTGAAAACCCCATTCCCACGGGCGTTCAAGAGGACTTGCCACTGGTACGGGAATTGGCAGACGTTCCGGAGGCGGACGAGACGGCAATAAGGGCCTTGGTCAGATTCGGCTTTTCTTCGAGGGCACAACTGGCGCGAGCTGATCTTAAAAGTTTACGAAACATTCCCGAGATTTCTCCTTCACTTGCTGAAGCAATATTGAGAGCGGTCGGGGTGGTGCCTGAGCCGACCACGACTCGTCGGATTTTTCCCAAGGGCGGTGAGCGGTCGATGCTGGCCGATGTGGACGATGAACTGCTCCAGGAATTCGAAGGGATCTTCGCGGACGGTAATCCTCTTGAAATCAGCGGCTTGGCTCGTCCAAGGTCGGATGTGGCTGATATGCTGGGAGAGCTTGATACGTTGGGCCAGGACGCAGATCGCGAGATAATGGAGATCTTTTTGGCCTATGGATGGGAGATAGTGGACAAGCTTCGGCAGGTGGCAGGACGAATCAAACCCGGCTCGGTCGAGCGCAGCGACCTTGAGACCTGCGCCGATCTCATTAAATCCATCCGATCCTCTTCCTCTTACATGGATTTCCAGAGCCTGGCAGCCTTCTTGGACGAATGGTACGACGAGACCACCGCCGCTGTAGAAAACGCGGAATCGCTTACCGCGGCGGATTTGCGCTTTATGGAAGCTAATCGCACACGATTTGAGGACTTTTTGGCAGGCCTGGACGGTGTGCTAAGTCCAGAGGCCGCAGCAAATGGCGCGGGAGCGGGCCCGGAAGACGTAACCCTCGCTATGAGCACGTCGGAATACCTTCCGACGCTTGATGTAGACCAAGCGGAAGTTCCTCCGGCCTCGGCATCGCAGGTAGGCCCATCCGAGTTTTCCGACGAACTCCTTCGGCCTGTGGAACCAACACGCACCGCCGATAGGGCACCGCAGCGCGGCAGCGTCCCAACCGAGGAATCCACAACCGAGCGAATTCAAAGAGAGGCTGCTCCGGAGCCGTCCCCTGTTCCCACAGGGGAATTGGCGCCTCCCCCTATGCTAGGCGACCGCGTCGCGGGAGAAATGGCTGTTCCGAGGGACCTCTCCCAGGAAGGCGCCATGGTGAGGACCATGCGCGTAGACTCAGGGAAGGTAGACGTGCTCCTCAATCAGGTCGGAGAGCTGGTTGTAAACAGATCATACGTGGAGCAGCTTTCTCTGGACTTGAAAACCTTCCATCGGGACCTGTTGAACGTGACGGAACTCGGGAAAAAAGACTTGCAAACGATTAAGGACTTCTCTTTGAAAGTTGGGGAGGCAAGTCTGTCGCTGGGGAGAATAGCTAATGACATCCAGGAAGGTGTCATGAAGCTTCGCATGCTGCCGATAGGCCAACTGTTTAATAGAATGCCCCGACTCATAAGAGACCTGTCACGGAGAGTCGGCAAGGTAGTGGCTCTCGAGGTTCGCGGGGGCGACACCGAGGTGGACAAGAGGGTGATTGAACAGATCTACAACCCGCTGGTACACCTGATTCGCAACGCTGTCGATCATGGTATCGAAGACAAGGCTATCCGAAAACAGTCAGGGAAGAAGGAAGAAGGGACGATCTCTCTGAGTGCGTATTCTCAGGGGAATCAGGTGGTCATCGACGTCGAAGATGACGGAGCCGGGATCAACAGCAAAGCGATCCTGGAGAAAGCGGTCGAAAGTCGCCTAATTGAGGCTCAGGATACGAAAGGCCTCACTCCCCAAGACCTTCAAAACTTCTTGTTTATCCCCGGTTTTAGTACGAGCAAAAGGGTGACGCGGACATCGGGTCGTGGCGTCGGCATGGATGTGGTCAAGAAAGACGTGGAAAAGATTAACGGCCACGTAGAGATCGAGTCCGAAGAGGGACAGGGCACCCGAATATCCATAAGGATACCCTTGACCCTCGCGATCATCCAAACGCTGCTCATTCGTGTCGACAAACACGTTTTTGCCATTCCTCTCACGTCCGTAAGAGAGATCCTTCAAGTTTCCCCTAGCGATATTACGACCATAGAAGGCTTCGAGGTCATCAAATTCCGCGATGAGACGATTCCGATTTTGAGGGTCGATCAGGTTTTCAACCTGAAAGACTACGATAAAAACAAGCAGCCCAGATTCCTGGTTCTCGCGATGTTTGGTATGAAAACGGTCGGTCTCCTGGTGGAGGAACTAATCGGCGAGCAGGACGTGGTCATAAAGCCCCTGGCGGAACATGTTTGCGAGAGCAGAGGCCTTGCAGGCTCGACCATTCTCGGAGACGGGACCATAGCACTGGTTCTCGACGTGACAGAGATGGTCGAAGATATTATAAATAGGCAGAGGCAGCTTGCAGCCTCGGGCGCCCGATTCTTTCAACCCAGTCGTCTGGCCGCTTTGAACAATCACGCGGACCTCTAAAAGGAACAAGAAAATATGGGCCAGGTCATAGCAATAGTCAGCCAGAAAGGTGGTGTCGGCAAAACAGCCACAGCGGTCAATTTGGGGGCCTGCCTTTCAGCAATAAAGAAGAAGGTCCTGCTGGTCGGACTGGATCCCCAGTGCGGCCTCACCAAATGCTTCGGCCTGGAGTCATCGGACGTACAGACAGGACTGCTCGATGCCTTACGGGACGGTAGCTCGCCCAGCGATCTTGTCTTCCAGACACATCCGCGGCTACCCCGCCTGGAAGTCCTTCCCGAAAACATTCGGTCAGTGGGAGATGAAATCCTGTATTTCGAGTTGCTGCAGAAAGACATGGGGCGCTTGAGCCGTGTTCTGACGGCGCTGAAGTCCAATTACGATTATGTTTTTCTTGATTGCCCTCCGAGGCTGGACAATCCGACCTACGCTGCTCTTGCAACTGCTGATTCGTACCTGATGCCGGTGCAATGCGAGTATGCCTCCCTGGGCACGGTCGGCCGAGTGCTCAGAGCAGCACTGGAAGTGAAAAGGAAACACAATACCAAACTGACTATTTTCGGCTTCCTCATCACCATGGCTGACAAAAGGGCTCGCTTTACAGTGAAGGTGGTTCAGGAAGTCAGACAATACCTCAAAGACAGGGTCTTCAGAACGATCATCCCAAGAGATCCCCGGTTGGCCGAAGTCCCCGATCGGCGGGAGCCTATAATCGCATATGACATTCAATCTCCAGGCGCAAAGGCCTATGTACAGTTGGCCCGGGAGATACTGGGCGGGCTGCGCTGAGGCATTCCGGCCCATCTAGTTGTGCACCCGCCGCCCATTGAGATCTACAGTTGTTCCAAGGTACATGATGAATGAGTGGTAATTCTGAAAACAATAAAATCAAGGTCCTGGTGGTGGACGATTCGGCTCTGATGTCCAGGCAAATCGCTGCTATCCTGAATGAAGACAATCAGATCGAGGTGGTAGGCCAGGCGAAGGACGGCATAGAAGCCATGCGCATGGTGGAGACGCTCAAGCCGGACGTGATTACCCTGGACGTAGAGATGCCGAAAATGAGCGGTATAACGGCTCTGAAACATATCATGGTCAAGCACGGCGTACCCACAGTGATGATCAGCGCTCTTACGAAAGAGGGCGCGAGGACCACCTTCGACGCTCTCCGGTACGGAGCAATTGACGTTATTGCAAAACCCTCCCGCAGGGACGACGAGAGCTTGGACAAGCAAAAGGCCGACATAATCGCAAAGGTGAGAAGAGCTGCAGCCATTAGGACAGGCAGATCCAAATACATCAGAGTAAGCGCGCCTCCTCCGCTTCGGAAGACGAGTCCCGTCGGCGTTGATTCCTCCTGGCCTTTTATCGGAGTGGGCGCGGGCACTGGAGGCTATTACTCCCTGCTTCGAATTGTCCCCGCGCTTCAGGCGGACTTCCGGGGCACACTAGTAGCGGTTGTTCTGGTCCCGGCACGTTATATAGAGCCATTTGTGTCGTATCTCGATAGTCACAGCGTTGTACGAGTCAAAGGTGTCAAAGAAGTTACCGTTCCGGAGCCGGGGGTCTGTTATGTGTGCTCGGGCGAAAGCGGAGTTGTCCTGGAAAGGAACGGCGACGGAACTACGGCATTGATGCCGGGCAGACACGCGGCGCCCCCGAACAATGGCCCTATAGATGGCATGCTGACCTCATTGGCCGCCATGGGCGAGCGGGCCATCGGCATTGTGATGACGGGAGCAGGCAGAGACGGGGCCGAGGGAATAGCGGAAATCCGGAGCGCCGGGGGGACGGGCGTTGTTCAAGATATAAACAATGCGATGGACCCATCTATGCCTTTAGCCGTTCTGGAGAAAGGCGCGGTGGAAAAAATCCTTCCGGACTACCTGATGGCCGAATTCATCATGAAGATCGGCACCTCGGAGACCGTGAGCTAACAGCAGGTTATGCCTTGCCGAAGCCCTTGCCCTGTCCAGCACACGAAATCGTCTGAACGAGTGCAGGGACCTACAGAGGCCCCTCTTCGGCATTTCTCTAAAGATCTTTCCCAATGGCACGTTCCCGTTGTGCCGGCGAATCCCGGATCTCAGGCCTGGACAGGAGCCGGGACCGGTCACTTCGGCGGAAGCCGGGGCCCGGGAGGACCCGCTTCCCGACTTTTGTCCGGGCGGCGCGTGGATTCCAGCTTTTGCTCGAATGACGCGAATTCACAATCGGAAAGTTCTTTCGAGAATAGCTGAAGAGAGCCTTTTGACCGGATGGTCGTCGTTCAGACGCGGCTTAGAATACTAGTTGTTAAGACGGGTGGACCATGAGCAGCCCTGAGGAGATTCTGATAGTCGAAGACAGCTCCATGCAGGCGAAACGCCTCAAGCGCTTGCTGGAACAAAACGGGTACCAGGTCAGGGTAGCTTACAATGGGCGAGAGGGCCTTGAGGCGGCTATTGAATGCAAGCCGTCTCTTGTCGTGAGCGACATTATGATGCCGGTCATGGACGGTTATGAAATGTGTCGCTTGATGAAGAACGATCCGCGTCTGAAGCACATTCCGATCATTCTATTGACCTCCCTTTCCAATCCGCAGGATGTTTTTTCCGGGCTGGAGTCCGGCGCGGACAGCTATGTTTGCAAGCCGTACGATGGCCGGGTCCTCCTTGCTCGTATACGGCACGGGCTTACATTTTCACATTCAGAGCAGAGCGAAAGTGATGGCCAGGATCTGGAAGTATTCGTTGGCGACAAACGTTACGTCATATCCTCGAACCGTCGCCAAATATTGAACCTCCTTCTTTCCACTTACGAAGATGCTGTCGAACAAAATCGAATCTTGCGCGAGATGCGGACCAAGTTGGTCATGGTCAACGAGACCCTTGAAAAACTGGTTTCGGAGAGAACCGAGGCCCTTCAGAAGGAAATCCTGGAGCGGCAACGTATTGAAGAGTCCTTGGCTTCGGAAAAAGAGCGCCTGTCCGTTACCCTCCGTTCCATTGCTGACGGCGTTATAACGACCAACACCGAAGGACAGATAATATTGATGAACCCAGCCGCGGAAAACCTTACAGGCTGGCCGCAAGAAGAAGCTATGGGCAAGTCGCTCACCACGGTTTTCAATCTCATAAAAACGAAAACCAGGGACGGGGGCCAAATAGTCGTCGAGAATATTCTCAAGACCGGGGGGGTGTTTGGTTTTGACGACCAGACAAGTCTCATTCCCCGAGGCGGCGTCGAGAGGATAGTTGCAGTGAGTGGCACGCCCCTTTTCGATCCCATGAACAGAATTATCGGCGTGGTCTTGGTGTTTCGAGACATCACCGACAGCAAGAGGATGGAAGAGGAACTGGTCAAAGCCCAGAAGCTTGAGTCACTAGGGGTTTTGGCAGGAGGAATCGCTCACGACTTCAACAACCTACTTACAGCGATCCTGGGAAATATCAGCCTGGCCAAAGTGCACTGCCAACGAGAGGAAAAGGTCCTTCAACGATTGGGCGAGGCCGAAAAGGCTTCATTAAGAGCTAAAGACTTGACCCACCAGTTGCTGACTTTTTCCAAGGGGGGGGCTCCGGTCAAGAGAACGTCCTCGATTCCTGATTTGCTCCGAGAGTCCGTGTGGTTCGCCCTGAGCGGTTCCAATGTGCGGTGCGATCTCTCAATTCCGGGCGATCTTTGGGCCGTGGAAGTGGACGAGGGCCAGATTAGCCAGGTCATCCACAATCTCATCATCAACGCGGACCAAGCGATGCCGCATGGCGGCGTCATCAAGGTGTATGCCGAGAACACCACTATAGATCCTGAACACCCGTTAGCCGCGCCATTGACGGCCCAGAGGTATGTCCGATTGTCGGTTGAAGACGAAGGGGTCGGAATTCCGCAGGAAAATATCAGTAAGGTGTTTGATCCTTATTTCACAACCAAGCAAAAGGGCAGTGGGTTGGGTCTCGCAAGTTGCTACTCGATCCTCAAGAATCATAGCGGTTTTATAACAGTTGATTCCGAAGTGGGGAAAGGGTCTACTTTCCACGTTTACTTACCGGCTGCCGCAACAAAGAAGGCAGCGCCGCGGCACATTCAGGACGGCCCTATCAATGGGAAAGGCTTGGTGCTCGTCATGGACGACGAGGAGGTCCTGCGAAACTTCGTGGCGGAACTCCTGAATTATCTAGGATATGATGTGCAGCTCGCCTCCAACGGATTGGAGACCCTCGATCTTTACATCAAAGCCAAGAAGGCCGGCCGGCCTGTCGATTGCGTCCTCATGGATCTCACAATTCCCGGCGCAATGGGAGGCAAGGAGGCAATCCAGAAATTGCTTGAAATTGATCCGGATGTTACTGCGATAGTGTCAAGCGGTTATTCTGACGATCCTGTGATGGCGGATTACGAAAGATACGGCTTTCGCGGGGTTGTGGCAAAACCGTACGACGCAACCCAGCTTAGCGAAGTACTCCACAAGGTAATTAAAAACCGCGACGAGAGTCTTCCCCCGCCTAACTGACCGACAAGCAATACTATATATACTTTTTCGTTTTGAGAAAATGAGACCATAAGTGGCAAATCTGTGTGAACCTTTTGGTTGGAATGGCCTCTGGGTCCTTTTCTTTTCAGTCGCATGCGATCAGAGCTTCAAAATCCCGGAGCGATAAATAAGATCAAGAACCACGTGTCGCAGGAGATACCCGCGAATCATCCAGAGGGCCTCCTCAGAAGTTACCGGTCGCCCGTGGCAACGCTCGCGCAGCCTGGCAACCTCAGGTTCTCCCCAAGCCCTCCTGGCTGCGGTAGTCTTCTGGCTCTCATGGACCCGAAAGGCTCCCAGAAACCGAGGTACCCGGACGAACTTGGCTCCTGCTTTTATGAATCTGAGTACAAGATCCCAGTCCATGGCATATTTAAAGGTTATATCCAGCGATCCCCCTATCTTCTCCCATATTCTGCGTCTCCAGAACAATGTCTCTTGCGGAAGGTAATCAACCCATCGGAGCACCTCACTATCGTGCCGAGGCAATACCCACCTCCCGATCTCTCGGTCTTGATCATCGATTAGGACACGATGGCCGTAAATCACATCCACTTCCGGATGCTCGTCGAAGAATCTGACCACATAGTTCAAGCACCCTGGTAGAAGCAGGTCGTCGGCATTCAAATAGGCCATTATTTCACCGGTCGTTTTTTTGAAGCCCAGATTAATTGCATGAGCTTGGCCGTCGTCAGGAGCAGATTCCCAGGTAAGGGCGTGATGAGAGAACCCCTCCAGTAGCTCCTTTGTTCCATCTGTTGAAGCGCCATCCCGGATCACATATTCCAGACGCGAGTATTCCTGGTTCAGAACACTTCCAATGGTACGCGCCAAGAACTGGGCTTGGTTCAAACTTGGAGTCACTATCGATATGGGTGGATGTGATTCGGGAGGCTCCGTCTGGTAGTAATGTTGAGGCAGTACTAGCTGTATAGGCTCGTGTTGCTTCAGGGCTCCCAACTTCGGCCGAAAAAGCATTGTCAGGGCATGGTTCCCTCGTTTTCGGAGCATTGTGCGGTATACGGCCAAAACCCAACTGCGAAGAGCAACGCGACCTCCCCTTTCTCCCGTCATCTCTTCCAGCCTCAATTCAGCCTGATTGAGGAGTCTCAGCCTTTCATCGCATTCCCGCTTCAGTAATCGGATCTGCTCTTCTTTGGCTTCAAGTTCTCGTATGAAAGGCTCAAGGCTGGTTTTCAAACTTTGGTCCCATTCCGAAGCAGTCCGACAAATCTCCGGATAGAAACTGAAATAGGAAAGTGAATCATATGGTTTCAAGACGACTTTATGCTACAGTTTTGCCATGTTGGCGGTCTTTAGGCCGATGACCCATCGAACGATGGTTACCAAGCCCCGAAAGGCCCCGTCCCTTCCCACAAGGCCCGACGTAGAAAAAACCGTCGTGATGTTGCCTGAAAAGCCTGTATATTCCTGTCTCTGAGCGTACCACTCTGCAGGTCATCGAATCAAGCAAAATGTTCTCGGCGGCGCTCAGCCGAACAGTATTGGAAACGTGTTCCGCTGATACAAGTTGGCAATAACTGCTGCCAACAGTTTCTTCGCCTGATTCGGGGTTCTCTATACGATGCATAGGTGCCGTTGGAGAATTACTCGGCTGTCTCCGATGGCCGGACGTATACTCTGTACCCTCGACCCTCAACAGAGGAAGTGCTCACAAGGCAAACTAGCTCCTGTCTCGCCCATTGCTCAATGTCTCCGCTCAAGGGAGTCACGGTATGGTTGAAGGGATAGTGCTCGTTCAACCCGAAGCGCTTGGACGCATCCCCCAAGAGGAGGACGTCTGTCTGCTTTAGCTGCCTGAACACTGCGTCCCTGTCCACTGCAAGAATCCTATTTCCCAAAAGGGGAGTCATGCGAATAAGAACGCCCCGCCTCTCGAATTGGACAACCGATATGGCTGGAGCAGACATTGTGTCACTGATCATGTTCACTGAAAATAATGGTCTGTGCTTCCAGCCTGCGGTTTCAACGTATTGGCCGATGGTATCGTATACCTTCGTCAACTGAGCAATCTCCGCTCGCCGGCTGTGAAACGGCCCGTGTCCAGTAAGATGAGAGATGTAGTTCCATGACCCGAAGGCCATGCTAACAGCGGCAAGCATGGCACATGCCCGAGGGGACACAAGGGTACCCTTGGCCCGGGAGTTCGTTCCCCCGCCAATGCTCAAGATTCCCAAGAGCACGATCAGCGCCACCGGAACTCCAACAATGCCACCCACCACCTGAGATTTTGAAATATCGAGCGTCAGAACGATAAGAGGAGTGACAATCGTTGCCACAAGAAAGGGAAACACGGAAATGCGACTGAGAGGATCGCTGCTCGCAACGGCAGGTTCGTTGCGAAGGGTCCTGCGGAAGATATACACTGCGCACAGAAGAGCCAAGGACAGCAGTCCGAAGCATGGGCCAAGATGATCAGACAGAATGGATTTTGGATAATATGTGAGGTGGCCGGTCAAGTCACGGATTTGGAGTTCGGCAGCACGTATATATTTCTCCGGACCTGCGAGATGACGCACCCCATAGTAATTCCATATCTCCTTTCTTGCCATATACAGGAAAGGAGCCGTGGTTACCGCGGCAATAGCCAAGCATAGCACGCCCCGCGTGATCTTCCCCAAGACTTCCTTGCGTTCCCGTGGTTCGAGAAGAAGACGGACAGGCATTAGGCTTATGAGCACCGTGGTGACCAGTACCACCCCCACTATGTACGGAAATGTTACAAATCGCGTTAGGATCAGCCAGGCTGCAACCAGCCCGGCAATGATCGTCCATTTGGCGTCTGAGAAAACGCCGGATCTCAAGACCACGAGAATCCAGATTCCATAGAGACAATACGCTGAGAAGTCGGTTCGGAAGTCGAAAAGCCCTCCCGCCCAGAAGAATGCCGAAATCTGACTTAACAGCAGCCCCACTCCGACAAACCCGAACCAGATGTTCCCGGTCAGCCATCGAAGGGTATAAATGAGACACGCTTGAAGGACTCCAAAGAGGATGAAGTTCACGCATAGGCAAGCCGTCCTCGTGGCTCCGAAGACAAGGCATAGGAAGAAACCCTGCACCGGAAACAACATCCCTTGAGGCGATGGGGCTTTCAGGTACTTCATCCAGGCCCCTATTCCACTACCTACGAAGTCCGTATACAGATCGTAGGTACGAAAGAGATAGTACGCCTGATCGTGGTTGTTAGGATAGGCCCAGATAACTTCTCTCTCGGCGTACCCCATGAAGAAGAGGAATTCCAGAAGCAGCAATACCCCGAAGAGGACGTAGGCAAGCGTGTTGTTTGAAAGGCTGTTCCATCGCCGGACGGCCTCAACACTGAAGGTCGGACCTGACATTATCCTTCTGTTCATCTCTAATCGCACATGCCAGCCGCCTCGTCATAACACCGCTAGTAATTACGTCGTCGCCCATGCTCTTCCCTGGACGGCTTTCGGTCAGGTGCACGAGGTTTCTCGAGTGGATCGCCGAATCCTGCGAATCGCCCTCCTATGTCACTCGGCCGTCGCAAAAGTTGCATTCCTGACATTCCTCCGGGTAATCCCCGGACAAAACTCGATTCCTGAACGTCCTGTACTCGGGCGAGTTCCAAATATCAAAAAGCGGCTTATAGCGAATGTTGCCAAAGATCTTAACAGGCCACGGAGAGCCTTCGGGTTCCATTCGCAGGCAAGGAACCACCTCTCCTGATAGCCACACATTCACCCCTTGCATGAAAACGCATCGCTTGTCATCGGCGCTACGGATCAAAGGGGCCACTACCCGGATCCCGTACCGTTCGCCGAGTTCGCGCGCTTCGTTCAAAAGAGCCTCAAGTTTCTCCTCGTCCCACGTGTGGATTTCTCCGGTTTTCATGTCCCTCATGTGTATAAACGCGACTGCGTCTATACCCAGGCTATGCACAAGCTTCATATAGGAAGGAATTTCCTCTAGGTTATTTGGATGCGTGACAAAGTTGGCAGAGAACCAGAGGCGTTTTCGCCCGGATTTACGCCCGTACTCGATTGCGTAAGCCAGGTTCCGGGTTACTACGTCAAAGTCGGCCCCTGGGCGCAAATCTTCATATACGCCCTTGCTCGCGCCGTCGAGCGATACAACCAGGGAATTGAGGCCCAGGTCAATCAGTTTGCGAGATGCCTCGGGGGTTAGGAGCATGCCGTTGGTCGTCGTGGCAAGTACTGATTCCGAAGGTATTCGCCGCTTGAATTCAGCGGCAATCTTAAAGATATCAGGGTTCAGGAGCGGCTCACCCAGGCCTTGGAGTCCTGCGTACACGTAGTGCGGGGCAGCCTCCAGGAGAGGAGCGAGCACATCCTCCGACACGTCGGCGTTCTCAAGACGGGCCGAGTTTTGCCGCGCGCACATGGGGCATTTAAGGTTGCACCGCTGGGTCAAGGGTATCATGATGCACTCGAGCGGCAAGTCCATCCCAGGCTGCCAGAATAGTACATCCCAGGTCTTCGATTCCCTTTGTACGGAAGTCCTCCCGGCATGTTCCTGCAGGGAAACATGGAAGGAGCAGTACCCACGGGGCTCCAACCGACCTTTCCATGCCCTCTGGAAGCCCCGCCCCCCGGAATATCCTTCTCGATGCAGCCGACCATCCCGGAACAGGAGCCCGATTCGCTCCTGCTTTATTGTGTGAAGAGCGATATCCCAGTATCCAAGGTGCCGCTCAGGATGGGAGGGAGCGTACGTGGTATACAAATCGAACCGCACAAAGTGCTTTCGAGAATCCACCAGTTCCTTATCCCTTAATCTCAGAACAATCCGCGCTTCCGCGCCGAATTTCATGGGCATATCCAGGTCAATACGTGGTCTCATAGCAAACCCCAATGATCTTGAATTATGCGACGGTCTTGCCATTCCGGGGGTGTCTATCGGCGCAGCCCGACTTCGCTTCGGAGATCGGCCAGGGCTGGCCTAACCGAATTTCACCTCCTGTCCGGTCATTGGTATGAGGTCAAGGACTCTCGCCGACTGCGTGGTGGGGACTCCGAGCAAACATTTGCAACCCCTATGATACGTGTCGAGTCCGGCTACGTATCGGAAGGGGATTCCGGCCCGCCACACTGAGTGGCCATGCCCCAGCCTGTCGACTCAGCCAGGGTTTTTTTGCCGTGGCGCACGATTTCCCCTGTGACCATGTATATGACTTCTTCTGCTATGTTTGTAGCCAGATCGGCAATTCGTTCCAGATGTCGAGACACTAGAAAGAGATGTGTAAGAGGCTGGATCGATCCAGATTCTTCCTTGACTCTGTCCTCGAACTCTTTGTGGAGGGTGTGTTTCATTCGATCTACTTCGTCGTCCTCTGCCAGAACTTCATATGCTGATTCGACACTCATGTTGACGAATGCGTCGAGGCTTGTTCTGAGCATGGATTGTGTTTTGCGGGCCATCACGAAGTAATCCTTGGGGACCTCTATTCTGGCCGCGCTGCTGAGGTGTACCGCGGTTTCGGCGATGTTGACCGCCAAATCGCCCGCTCTTTCCAAATCTTTGTTGATTTTAAGCACGGCAATAATGTGGCGCAGGTCCACGGCCACAGGCTGATGCAACGCGAGGATCTCCAGGCACTCCTCCTCCAGATCGACTTCTTCGCGATCGATTTCCACGTCACCGTCAATGACGCCGGCAGCCAAGTCCGCGTCCCTCGCCTCGATTGCTCTTACCGCAAGCTGGACCCCTTCCTCCACCTGGGCCCCAACGGAGACGAGCCGACTATTCAATTTTTCTATTTTTCTCCTGAGCCTGAGCCGCACATTGGTTCGCATTTTCCACTCCCGGGTTGGCTGATCGACGCCGAACCATGCAAGTTGTTATCGTCCCGCAATCTGTTCTGCAAACTGAATGGTGAAGGTAGTATGGGGGTCATTGGAGTTACGGTTGCGCGTTCGATGAGAATCGATCCCGGCCTAAGGTCCTAGTGGTTTTTCTTGGCAACAACTGTGCCAAAATCCGACAGAAAGAGGTGGGCCGCATCTAAATGGGATCACAGGCAACAGACGCCATGTGCTAGCGCGGGCATGAAGGCCCCGTGCCCGCTGTTTCTTTACAACCTGTAAAGCTTCTGCGCAGAAAGAGCGCCACTAACCTAGTTGGCTCCACGAGCCTTAAGGAATTCCACAACCGCAGCGTGCCCACGGGTCGAAGCAAGGCTTAACGCCGTGTTGCCTTCGTTATCTTTCGCGTTGATGTCCGCGCCCTTGGCCAGTAATTGCTCGATGACTTCCTTGTTTCCTTCAAAAGCGGCCACGATCAACGGAGTGGCTCCGTTCCTGTTCTCTTTGACGTTGACATTGGATCCCTTATCCAGCAGCATCTTAACCAAGTCTGATCTTCCTTCGAACGCGGCCCCGAACAGAGCTGAGACCCCGTCTTTGTTGACCGCGTTTACGTCAGCCCCTTTTTCCAGAAGCAGCTTCACCAGTTCGGAGTGCCCGGCGAAGCACGCCCCGATCAATGCGGTGTCTCCTTCTTCATTTTTCGCGTTTACGTCAGCCCCTTTAGCCATCAACGCCTTCACGATTTCCAGGTCGCCTTCCACCGAGGCCTCCATGAGTGGAGTGAATCCCTCTGCGTCCTTGGCATTGACGTTGGCCCCTTTGGCCAGCAACTGTTCCACCTTTTTTTGATCTCCAGCCCTGACGGCATTCAGGAGATCTTCTTCCAACGGGGCGGCTAGAGCCGCGCCCGAAAGGGAGCTTATCAGCAAGACGAACATGACTATCGATCGACCAATCAACCTGTTCATGACAGCTTCCTCCTGATAATCTCGCAGCCGCGAGCGTTTCCTCAGAAAGACCTCCACCGCAATTCTCCCTCTTGCGCTGGACTTAATGTCACAGCCCCTTCATGCCGTAACACAAAGGGACAATAGCCTCAAATCACGGCATTTTATTTGTGATCTTAGGAAGGGCATTGTATCTGAAAATGGACGCGGGGCAAACCTTTTATTGACGGGGCTATGAACAACCGCTGGTGGCGCCGCAGTTAAGGCAGTTGTAACAGGAGCCGTTTCTTACCATAATTGCACCACAATCGGGACAGGCAGGCGCGTCGGACTGCGGATTGAACGCGTGCCCACTCGTTCCGACCCGTCGCAATGGTTCCGCCGGAGTTGGGGCCGATCCGGACCCTTCGAGAAGCTGGTGGTTTGGCGTGCCGGACGGAAGCAGGCCCGCGGCCTCCTGCTGCTCCTTGTTCAGAAAACGGATGCCCAGGTATCGGAAAATGTAGTCCGTGAGCGACTTTGCCATCGGTATGTCCGGGTTGGAGGTGAAGCCGGAGGGTTCAAACCGTACGTGGATGAATTTGTTGACAAGGGCTTCGAGCGGCACACCGTACTGCAAAGAAATGGAGGTTAAGGTCGCGATGGTGTCCATGAGTCCCGAGATGGTGCTCCCCTCCTTAGCCATTCGGATAAAGATTTCTCCCACGGAGCCGTCGTCGTAAAATCCCGTGTGAATATACCCCTTTTGGCCGGCAACCTCGAATTTGTGACGAACGGTCGTGCAGTCCACCGGGAGGCGCCGACGAACGGGCTGCGCAGCCTTAACCGCCTCCTTGGCCCCCAGACCCAGGGGTTGAATGGCCTTGCATCCGTCTCTGTATACGGCGATAGCCTTCAAGCCAAGTCTCCACGCAAGCCGAAAAACCTCTTCGATTTGTTCAACCGTCACGTCATTGGGCAGATTCACCGTCTTGGAAATCGCACCGGATATGAAGGGCTGTATTGCTGCCATCATTCTTATGTGCCCCTCGGGTGAAATGCACCGCTTGCCGCTAATCGGCCTGAAGGCACAATCGAACACGGGCAAATGTTCGTGAAGGACCTCCCGAATACCCTCGATGGTACCTGTTTCCTCAATCTTTGCCAGAATGTCCTGAACCACCACCGGCGGATACCCCAGCCGCTCGAGCGCCCTGGCTACCGTTCTGTTAACTATTTTCAGGTGGCCGCCCCCGGAAAGAGTTTTGTATTTTATGAGGGCCAGCTCAGGTTCCACGCCCGTGGTGTCGCAATCGAGCATGAATGCTACCGTACCCGTCGGTGCCAGCACTGTGACCTGACAGTTGGCGAAACCATGCTCTTTCCCCATTTCCAGGGCCTTGTCCCATATGCCGACGATTTCGGCCACCATCTGTTCCGGCACGTCCAAAGGTCTAATCTGAAGGGCCTTTTCTCGATGTGCCTTTATTACGCCCAGCATTGCGGTTCGATTCTTCTTGAACTCGCTAAACGAGCCTCTCGTTGCCGCGATCCTGGCGGATTGCAGGTAGGCCTCGCCGGACATCAAGGCCGTGACGGTTGCGGCCCAGGCACGGGCTTCATCGGAATCGTACGCAAGACCCAGAGACATAACAAGGGCCCCCAGGTCCGCGTAACCAAGACCGAGGGCCCGCATATTGTGCGAGTTCGTGGCAATGGCCGGGGTAGGATATGAAGCCTTGTCCACCAGTATGTCCTGGGCCGTTATCATGATGTCCACCGCATGGCGGAAGGCATCCACCCTAAACAAATCACTGGGGTCCAAGAAGGCGGTCAACTTGAGAGAGGCCAGGTTGCAGGCGGAATCATCCACGTGCATATATTCCGAACAAGGATTGGAGGCGCGAATCGGAGCTGTTTCGGGACAGGTGTGCCAGCGGTTGATGGTTGTATCGAACTGAATGCCGGGGTCACCGCAGGTGTGGGCAGCCTGGGCTATTTCGCGCAACAGGTCCCGAGCGCGGTACGTGCCGGCCGTTTCCCCGGAAAGTATGAACCTTGTCTTCCACTCCCCGTCATCCTTCTCGGCTTTCATGAATTCGTCGGTGACACGGACTGAGTGGTTTGCATTCTGGAACGCGACCGTGGCATAGGCCTCTCCTTCCAGGGACCCGTCGTAGCCTGCACGGATCAGAGCTTGAGCCTTCTTCTCTTCGGTGGCTTTGCTTCGGATAAAATCGAGAATATCCGGGTGATCTGCGTTCAGTATGACCATCTTGGCCGCGCGGCGGGTCTTGCCCCCTGATTTTATTACTCCCGCGGACGCGTCGGCAGCTTTCATGAAAGAGATAGGTCCGGACGCGGTACCTCCCCCGCTGAGCTGTTCACGCGCGGACCTGAGCCTGGAGACGTTTACTCCTGAACCGGACCCCCCCTTGAAGATAATGCCCTCCTGGGTGTACCACCGGAGGATCGAATCCATTGTGTCATCCAAGCTCAGAATGAAGCACGCGGAGCATTGCGGCGAGGCCTCGATCCCCACGTTAAACCATACGGGACTGTTAAAAGACGCCTTTTGGAAAACCAAAAGGTAGATCAATTCATCTCGGAATATGTTCGAGTCGTCATCGGAAGCAAAGTAACCCTGTTCACGACCCCAATTAACGATGGTGTCCGCAACGCGCAGAATAAGACCACGAATGCTTGTTTCTCTTTCAGGGTTGCCGGCTCTGCCGCGGAAATACCTGGAGACCACGACATTTACCGCCATGTCCGACCAAAATGCCGGGGCCTCAACACCCGTTTGCTCGAAAATGACCTCTCCCTTGTCGTTGCGGATGATCGCCGAGCGCCGCTCCCACTCGACCATTTCCATGGGGTCGCGGCCGGCCACGGAAAAGAGCCTGTGAAATTTCAGGCCTTGAGCCGTGACCTCTACTGTTGAGGGGAGATCGTGGCGTCGCCGCTCCCTTATGGATGGAATTCGTTCAGCCATTGAAGTTCTCCGGGGCTACAGTCGCTCTGTCGGGACGCTATTCCCTGCCGGCAACTTTTCATGCTTTTCAGTCACGACGTATGACTGAGTTTGCATCATCAAATCCGACCGGGATCTGCCGGGGTGTGCCGGCCGATACACCTATCCCATCATTATCATACAATAATTTAGTAGGTTAATCAATGAAAAGCAAGATAGTGGGTCGGTTTGAGTTTTTCCATCTCTAGCGAAGACAGCTCTTTTCGTCACCCCGTTGAAAAACGGGATCCATCCCGCGTTCCTCGCGGGACTGGATTCCGGCTTCCGCCTTAATTACGGAAACGGCTGTGCGTCCTAGCGTGGCACCCTTTAGATCAAGATTTAGTAAGCGCGACCGGCATAGACCGACCCGGCCGCGTAAGGGAAAGGCCTGGAAGGCCTGGTGAGACGTCTCAGGTTCAGTTGCCTGCACCTCGGGCAAGCACTGAAATGGTACGACGAGACAAAGCCGCAGATCGCGCATTTGTAGGTTACACTGGACTCTGGTAGTTCTGCAAAAGGTATGTGGGACGCGTCTTTCCCGTGCCTTAATTCAATTCGCCGTACCATGTCATCCTTATTTAGGAACCCGCCGTAAAACAGCCTGCAATAGATTTTTCCCAACTGTTTCCAGGTGATTTTATATTTCATCAGCAGCTCTTCGTCATGCAGGTCGCCCATGATGTCCCCAAGGATTTCAGCCACTTTGAATAGTCTCGTAATTTTCGTCACTTTAACTAATTTTCTCATGGAAGACCCCTGTTAATGTAATACTTTAAGTATATAATAGATCATATTGATTTTTCAAGCAAAAAAAGTGTTAACAAAATAAGCATTCAGTTACCTGGAGGAAATATAGTGATTCTCAAAAGTTTTCGCGGAATGAACCCACAGTGGCGCCTGGGTCAACGGCGGCCAATAGGCCGCCCTACGGGAGATGAGACCAAGCTTGGGAGTACAAATGTAGGGCGGCCTATTGGCCGCCGCAAATTATGGGACGGGTCAAGATGAAGCCACCAGAGGCACACGCCAGCCAATCCGTGATTACTTTCGAAAACAGGTATACGTGGAGGGGGGACTAGCCGCGCTGAGCCGCGAGTACAGTAGGACCTGCAAGATGCCGGTCCTACCAGTCTTCGGCCGCGGTTGACGGTTCACCCTTTCACGCGTAACTGAACGGTTATATGGGGATTTTTGGCCTTCAGGGGGGAAGTGTCACTTCGGCCGTTGCCGAGCGGTCACTCAGCGGTCCAGCGGAAGGATTCCTGGATCTCTTTGACTGAAGTCTCCGGCGGAAACCCGCCTCGGAAGAGTTCATCCAGGCTGGTGATCACTCTGTCGCCCGAACGGCCTTCCGCGATGATCAGGATGTCGCGCCCCTCCTGCCGCGCGAACTCCTGGATATACTGGAGGCACGTTCCACACGGGAGAAGAGGTGAAAAGAGATCAGAGGCCACAGCGACAGCCAGGAAGCTCCGTTCGCCGTGGATTATGGCGTGGTTGACGGCATTGCGCTCCGCGCACACCCCGAGTACGGGGATAAGGCTTTCCGTGTTGCAGCCCTCAAAAATAGTGCCGTTGACAGTGAGGACGGCAGCTCCAACCCGGAAACGGCTCAAAGGGACGGACGCGTTCTCCTTTGCTTTGCGTGCTTTTTGGAGCAGCCTTTCGACGTCCCACTGGCCGGCGTGAGGGTCGCGTGAGAATCCATGATCACTTGAGTGCATGGCGATCCTCGATATCAGTACCCTGTGGGGGCGGTCAAGTACTGTAATGTAACGTGCGTAAGCATTTAGTTACGGGTGGGGAGGGTGGCCTGCCAACAAGGCCGGAAAACCGGTAGGGCCGGCATCTGAAACCGTCTCAGAATTCATCGGAGCCGAGAAACAGTGCTCCGCTGGGTGGCCCGGAGGCCACTGCCGCCGGGTTCCGAAGGAACAGGAGGGGTCAGCTCATAAATAGGCGATCGTCTTAACTCAGCTGCTGGAACAGCGCGCAGAAAATACACCTCTTTTCGCTTCGCGACCCGCTGGTGGGACCGGCACCTTGCCGGTCATCCCAATAGACAGGCTGGAAGCCTGTCCCACCACACCTCCGGGCCACCCAGAAGGGACAATTGCCGTCGCCGTAACACGATTCCCCCAGTTACTGCAAGATCATTGCGCCGGAGTGACGTGGAATGAGGCGGGACAGGTGGTTCGGCAGCAGTTGACGCAACGCCAATGGGGTTGCACAAGGACGCATTCCCGATCCGGTTATCACCTTGCCACCGGTGGCAAAGGCAATCACGCGTGAGTCGGCTCCCGGGCTTGTCCCGGAAGCCGATCAAGGACCTATGAAACGCGCCGAATCCAGGTAACAATTTTAGAGAAAACGCCGCGAAAAGGTGGCTCTATTTCTTCTCGCCCCACTGGAATTTGTTTTTCGGCTCGGACGGTTTCACATCCACTTGGCCCCATTTCATTTTCTTCTCGGGGGGCGGACTCGGCTCATCAGAGATCGTCTGCTCTCCCGCGCCCGGCTGAGTCTCGAGTTTCTTTGTTGCGGGCTTTGGGGCTTTTTCCTGAGAAGGCCTTATGGTCGTGCTTCTAACTCGACCGGTATCAGTCGACCTCGGGGCAACCCTTGGCTGCGGCGGCGCGACATCCGTGGCACGAGGAGTGCTCACGGCGCGGGGTGGAATCGGAGCGCCGGACTCGTAATCAGGCTCAGCGGGGTCGTCAGGTCCCGGCACGTTAATGACGAGGTTGTCGTCGTAGACCTCTAAGTCACCGAGTGACTTGACGCTTTTTGGCTCCCCGTACTTGTATTTGAAATCATCATCGGTGATTTCTTCATCTGCCGGGACGCCGTCCCAGTAGATCTCGGCGGCTTGCGCCATCCCTATGGGAAAGGAGAGCAGCAGCATCATAACCCATAAAAATAATACGCGTTTCATGTCAAACTCCTTTCGAGTCTTCCGTTCTTTTAAACAATCCTCTCTCCTCCCATCAAATGCGGAATTATAATTACATTAGTTTATCATAAGTAATCATTATCAGTCAATATTCTTGTTGACGCCATGCATCGGACGGGAAAGGAGCTTGCAGGAGATCATAGCACAAAAAAAAGGGCTGGGTTGTCGCGAGCCGGCGGACGACCCACAGACCCTGTCAATCAATACGGTACGCTGGAGGTCAGGAAGAAGTTTCTGGTAAAATACGCGTCACTGACGGGCACAAGACAATGGAATTCAGATGCCGAGCATGGAGGCGACCCAACTTATTTGGTCAATTGTATCAATGCACGATCAAACACGTAATATTGATGCCGGCCCCTACAGCAATATGCTAGCTGCCCCGCGGAAAGCGGGATTTCGCCCATTGAACTGATACGGGACCGCGGATTCCCCGGTGCGAGTGAAACGTCGCGGCGCGAACGGTTTCCCGCTATCGCCGGTTCATGAACTGTGATAATAGCCACCGGAAGGTTTTGAGAAGGTATAAACATGAATGAGGAACAGGCAAGGGGCTGGCGTTATACGCCTCATGTAATAGTATTCTTCAGCTCCGCCTTTATCATGGTCGTGGAAATAGTCGCAGGTCGCCTCGTGGCCAGGCACCTGGGGAATTCGTTGTATACGTGGACCAGCATTATAGGCGTGATCCTCGCGGGAATGAGCACCGGGAACTATATTGGAGGGCGGCTCGCAGACCGCTGGCGCCCTGAAGGACTTCTAGGATTTCTGTTCTTGGTGGCCTCCATAATGTGCCTTTCAGTGCTGCCCATGAACCATGTTTTCCCCGCATGGGACTATTTCGAGGAACTGACGTGGCCTACGCGCACCTTTCTGACGGTCTTCGGCATATTTCTTCTGCCGGCTGTAGCGCTCGGGACCATCAGTCCGCCGGCCGCGAAAATGGCCGTGGAACGCGGGGATACGGTGGGTCAGAGTATCGGATCGGTTTACGCGTGGGGCGCGGTGGGGAGCATCGCGGGAACGCTTGCCACCGGGTTCTGGCTGGTCGCATCCCTCGGTTCGAGGGGAGTGGTGCTGTCGGTATCATTCGCGTTGGCTGTGATGGCTGTCCTCCTTGGACCTAAACGATGGCTTCCCGCCATCTGGGCTGCAATCCTGGGAGCGCTCCTTGTGTTTTCTCAGCTTCCGCCTTACGCGGGGTGGAAAGCGGAAGAAGTGGTTGAAAAACTGGGACTTCGGGAAAACGTTGAAGGCCTTGTGGCCAAGGATAGCAATTACCAATTTATAAACGTCCACGAGACCCGGAGCGATACCGACTCGTCTCGACATATTCTCAGCCTGCGACTGGATTACCTCATTCACGGGTACGTGGATCTGAACGACCCATCGCATCTGGAATACAAGTACGAGCGCCTTTATCGAGACGTGGTGAGGAGGTTTTTCAGCGACAGGAAGACCGTTTCGGCCTTCTTTATAGGCGGGGGCAGCTATACCTTTCCCCGATGGGTATTGTTCGAATGGCCGGGATCAGTGGTTGACGTCGCGGAGATCGACCCCATGGTGGTAGATGTCAACTACGGCGTACTCGGGCTGCCCACGAACAGCCCCATCCGCACATTTCCAGCGGATGCCAGAAATGTGGTTGACTCACTTGCCGCTGAAGCTCGGTACGATCTGATTGTAGGCGACGCGTTCAACGACCTGTCCGTTCCGTTTCACCTGACCACCTTGGAATTTAACCAAAAAGTGGCCCGTCATCTCGCGCCCAAAGGGCTGTACATGGTGAATCTCATCGACGATTGGGAATTCGCAAGACTGCTGGGAAGCTATTTCCTGACCCTGAAGAAGACGTTTCGCCATGTGAACGTGTTCTGCACCGAGCTTGAAGGAGTCAAGGAGGGGCGGGAAACCTTTGTTCTTGCTGCATCTATGGAGCCGCTACAAGTGGACGACTGGCAGCCCGGACACGGTTCCGGATTTCCCGGGTCGGCGTTTACCGAAAAGCAGATCGCAAAACTTGCACGCAAATCCCAGGGACGCATCCTCATAGACGATAATGCCCCGGTGGAAAACCTCCTGGAGCCTGTGGTGAGGCGGCGACAGTAATATTGTGCGGCGCCCGCGCCGAGCGCTTGCAGGATTTCTTTTCCGATTTGCTTATTGTTGGCTCATTTGAGATGATTCGGTAGCTTGGGAATTGGCCTAGGCTAGCTTATTCGGATAGGCAATGCTCCGGAAGGAGGAGGACAAGATGATCCCGAAGAAAATACTCGTTTGTACGGACTTTTCAGAGAACTCCAGGCCCGCGCTTCAACACGCGATAGAGTATGCGAAGGCCTTTGGAGCCTCACTTTCAATTCTGCATGTTCTCAACTCATCGCGCCTCGGCTATCCCGCATTTGAAATCGGCGTCCCTTTTGATTTGCAATCGGTCCTGAAAGCGATTGAGGAATCGGTCGGCAAAGCCTTTGAGGACCTCGTCGACGAGTGCAAAAAGGAAATCGCCGACGTGAAGACGTTTTCCCGCATGGGTGTTCCGGCCGGTGAGATAGTTCGCTTGGCTGAAGAAGAGTCCATAGATCTAATCGTCATGGGGACTCACGGATGGACCGGATTCAAGCATCTTGTTCTGGGCAGTACAGCGGAAAATGTGGTCAGGAGCGCCGACTGCCCGGTTTTGACGGTCAAGTCAACCGCCGGAGCCGAGGACCTTTCCTGACAACCCATTGGCCGCAGATGCAGAGATACCGGTCGGTTGCGCAGGGCCAAGGCTGTTATTGCCAAGGCGAAAGACCCAAGCAATCCCCCGCGAGGCAAAAACCGAGATTGTCTGGTCGTTTCACTCCTCGCAATAACAAAGTGACACAGGGCTGAACTATTTTGCGTCCAAAAGATCGCCTACCTGAATACCCGATAAAGAGTTAATCGCTTAGAACGGGTTGCCGTCCATCCAAGAAGGCCCTCGGCAACAGGAGGTTGCATGGAAGAACTCTTGTTCGTGTTCAAGAAGGTTCTGGCCCGTCTTTTTTTTCCTGTATCGGTGGCTTTGTTGCTGGGGATCGCCGGCCTATTCTTGCGGCGCAGGCGCGGTATGTCTCTTTTCCTCCTTGGCGCAGCGACGCTGTGGCTACTGGTCTTCTCTTTCCCCATTACCGGGCTGATGCTCATCCGATCCCTGGAGTCTCGAGCAGGCGGTTATGCGGACCCAAAAACCTTGTCCGGTCTCGGGGTGCGCCACATAGTGGTCCTTTCCTCGGGCTTTCGTGAAGGCCACTTGTCTCACGCCGATCGGCTCGGGTGTTCGGTGCTTCGTCTACTTGAAGGCGTACGGCTCTGGAGAGCCACATCCGGAAGCAAATTGATTCTGACAGGCGGGACTATTCCAGGGTTGAATACCGAGGTCAGCATTGCCAAAGCAATGGCCGAAATGGCCCTGGACCTCGGTGTGCCGACCCGAGCGATGGTCCTGGAGAGCGAATCGTGGACAACCGAAGATCAGGCGAGGCTGGTTGCTCCCATTGTGGGAAAAGGCCCCTTTGCCCTGGTCACCTCCGGATACCACATGCCCCGTGCGGTCCTGATCTTTGAACGTGAAGGCCTGCGCCCCGTCGCTGCTCCCTGCGATTTCTTCGCGCGTAAGATCCTCTGGCATTACGATACCTTGATCCCTAATGCCGACGGCTTGTGGATGAGCCAGGTTGCTACCCAGGAGCACATGGTCCGCTGGTGGGTGCTGCTGAAACAGCGTCTAGGCTGGTAAAGGGGCAAAAAAAAGCCCGGTCAAGCCGGGCGAGAAACAGGGTATGGTTTTTTGTCTCAGATATTTATCCCACACAAATGGTAAGTTGTCAATATATTATAATTAAGTACATTAATGAATAGATATAACATATGGATATCAAATAGTAATACTCTGACAGGATGATGGCATGCCTTTGCGGCCAATGCCGGAATTCAGGTCCGTTTGGCTTCGATGTCTGCATCCGAGAACTGGTGAGGGTGGAAGCTGTCATTGGGAGGCCGCAAGCCCGAAGCAATTTCCATCGGTGGGACAGGCGTCTCGCCTGTCTGTTTGAATGACGGGCAAGATGCCCGTCCCACCGAAGATGAGACTGCTTTCCCGCGGAACGCGGGATTTCACTCCTCGCAGTGACAGTGACATAGATCTGCCGACCCAATAACCACGAGGCAATCGGACATTGTTTTGGCCCCCAACACAAGAGGTCGAACAAGCTAGGGGGGCGTCACTCTAACATACCGATATCATGACACTATGGTCGAATATCGCGGCCGATAACTTCCCGTCCGTGAAATAAATGTGCTACATTGACAGGTCATGGTTTCGACCCCATCTTCAAAAATGAACCCCTCGGCCACGATTGCACCAATGCGCGCGAAGAATTTACGGCCACCGAAGCGGTACGCCTCACGTGCTGCGTTTGCAGGGGCGCGGAGAAAAATCGCGGGTGCTCAGTTCGGCCCGATTAGGTAGATAGTATGAATTCAAAGGACAAGTTAGACCTTTCCAACAAGAACATTCTGGATATCTTGGTGGATTATCGCCGCGCCTTGTTGATAGTGGTGGTGTTGCTGACCGTAGCGTTGGCCTTCTTCGTTCCTCGCATGCAAGCGGATCCGTCTCTGAAAGCGGGGGTCGACCCGACTTCCGAATCTTTTCTTCAGCACCAGAAACTTGTGGAGATTTTTGGAAACGAAGAGTTCATTCTCGTGGCAATTAAGAATGAGCGAGGCGCTACTAATCCCGCAATGCTCAGGGCGCTTCAGGCAATAACCACCGGCTTGGAAGGGATGGACGATATTGGTGAGGTAGTCAGCCTCTCAAACTTGCGCGTCTTTCAAAAGAAAGGGGAGTTGTTCGGGGGCTATCCATTCATCCAAACCAAGGATGGGGAACTCTCCCTCCCTGATCCGGATCGATTGGAGAGCATGCGGAAGGCGCTGCCCATAACGGACCTGCTGTTATCCAAGGATTTGAAGACGCTGGGAATCCTGACAAAGCTGCAGGAACGGTGCCGCATGGACACCTGTTCGGTGGACCAGATTACGGCAGACATGGACCAGATAGCGAAGAAGCATGTCCCGCCGGGGTCGGAGACTCGCATGATAGGTGCGCCTCTGATCCGGCAGGCCATCCACAGGTACAACATCCAGACCGGTATAATCTTCGGGACTCTGTGTCTGCTCATAGGCACTGTCGTGTCTGTGTACGTCTTCAGGAGTTGGAAGGTCACCCTCATCTCCAACGGCATACTGTGCATATGCGTTCTTTGGGTCCTGGGACTGATGGCCCTGTTGGGCATACCGTTGAATTCGACCACGTCGCTTTCGTTTGGATTCATTCCGATTGTAACCATAGAGTTGGTTATCCACATGGTGGTGCGATACCACCAATTTCATCGGACAGCCTCAAATAAGCTGGATGCGATTAAATTGGCCGTCCGGTGGTTGGCTCGACCTTGCTGTATTTGCTGCATGACAACGGCCGTGGGTTTTGGATCATTAATGGTCAGTTCGATTCCAATGGTCCGGCAACTCGGATTCATTATGTCTGTCGGGATCATGATGTCGTTCGGTCTCTCGATGATCCTGATCCCTGCAATCTTCAGCTTTCTGAAGTCTCTCGATGTTCCGGAAGAATCAAGCGTGGTAGTGGGTTGGCTCGATAAGGCTCTCGGCAAGATTGAAAACGCGATTTTCAGCCATTATCGGGCCTTCGTGGCATTTGGAGCCGCAATCACGGTGCTGCTATTCGCGGGCGCTCCAATGGTGAAAAGCGATCCTCAAATCTTACGCTGGCTAAGCGATTCCACTCCTGAGGTGAAAGACCTCCAATTTGTTGAGAAAAACCTTGCGGCGTTCAATTCGATGGAGCTGATGGTGCAAGCATCGCCAGGCACGTTCAAGGATCCTGCGGCCTGGAAGAAGGTTTCCGAGCTGGAGAAAGCTCTCCGGGCAAACCCCGAAGTCGCGGGCATTGATTCGCTGCTCCCATTGCTACAATATTTGAACAATCTCCTTGGCTCCGGAACTGATCCGGAAAAAGACCTCTTCTCCAATAAAGCCCTGATTCCCCAGCTTCTGACGCTGGCAACCATGAGCCCCGAGGGCAAGCGGGTCGTTCGTAGGTTTGTCAATGACAGCTTCGACGCGGTTCATATTTCGGTCCGTATAAAGAATTCCCCATCAGTGCCCATCGGAAACACTATCGACACCATTCGTTCAACGGCAAACTCGATAATGGGAGCCACAGCCCGAGTTACAGTTACCGGAGATCTTGTGGTGGTGCAGGATCAGGCGGCCAACCTGATCAAGGACCAAATTTGGTCTATGTTCCTTGCCATTACGATTATAACCGTGCTGATGATGATACAGTTGGGTTCCCCGCTTCTGGGGCTGCTATGCCTCATTCCGAACGTCCCGCCGGTGGCCGCGGTTTTCGGCATCATGGGTTGGTTCGGGATTTCTCTGGATTCCATAACCGTTTTTGCTGCAACTGTGGCCATTGGTCTGGCGGTGGACAACACGATTCATTTCCTGACCCAATTGAAGAGGGAGATCAGTCTGAGTCCGCAGAACGGAATTGACGAGTGCGTAAGGCGGGCATACCGGCTTACCTCCAAGCAAATTATTTCGTGGTCTACGGTGACGCTGTTGGGATTTATCGCTCTGGCAGTCTCCCCGTTTCGACCTGTTGTCTTCTTCGGAATCCTGGGATGCTCGTCCCTGCTGCTAGGACTGTACGGAGATCTCATTTTCGTCCAATCATTGATCCTGTGGTCCCCGGCCGTAAAACGAACTATAACGAAGCTGATTGAAAAAGAGCTGAGGCGCTCCGAGGGTTCGGAACATTACGTCGGCTCCGCTTCGCGGGAAGTCGAGCCCAGAGTGAAGATCGGATGAATTGACCCTCACCATCAGCGCGCCTCACATTCATTGCCGTGAGGAGACACCATGTTGAAGCCCGCCCCGAGTTATGACCAGGCATGTAAAGCCTTTCAGTGGCAAATTCCTGCTTTTTACAACATAGGAATGGACATATGTGACAAATGGGCAGCAGATGAGCAGCGGGAAGCCCTGATCTACGAGAGCGCGTCGGGCGAGGTGGAAAGGTACACTTTCCGCGATTTGAAGGGGCTGTCAAACCGGCTCGCGAACGGTCTTAGGGCTCACGGCATCAGGCAAGGAGACAGGGTCGGCATTTTGTTAAGCCAGAGCCCTGAAACAGCCATCAGCCACATTGCAGCGTACAAACTGGGGGCTGTGGCGGTGCCGCTTTTCACACTCTTCGGTACCGATGCGTTGGAATATCGGCTTTCAAACAGCGCGGCTTCCGCTGTAATCACGGACGACGCAAACCTCCCCAAGATTTTGGAAATACGGGGCAACCTTCCGGACCTGAAACTCGTGATATCCACCGCGGGGGACAGACCGGACAACGTCCTCGATTTCCGGGAATTGATAGAGCAAGGTTCAACCGAATTTGAACCGGTCAAAACCGGGTGCGACGATCCGGCTCTGATCATCTATACCTCGGGAACTACCGGTCCGCCCAAGGGCGCGCTTCACGCGCACAGGGTCGTCCTGGGCCATTTGCCCGGAGTGGAATGGCCTCACAATTTCTTCCCCAAAGATGGTGACCGTTTCTGGACGCCTGCTGACTGGGCCTGGATCGGCGGCCTGATAGATGTGCTCTTCCCGAGCTGGCACCATGGGATTCCTGTGGTTGCGCATCGAGCAAGGAAATTCGACCCTGAGGAGGCTTTTCATCTGATAGCCAAGCACGGGATTCGCAATGCCTTCATGCCCCCGACTGCCCTCAAGATGATGCGGCAGGTGAAGGACCCGCGGGGCCGTTACAAGTATCAGATGCGAAGCATAGGCTCGGGCGGTGAAACCCTCGGTTCCGAGCTGCTCGATTGGGGCAAGGAAGTAATGGGCGTGACCATCAATGAGTTCTACGGACAAACCGAAGTCAACCTCGTGGTGGGAAATTGCGCGGAGGTCATGGAAATTAACCCGGGTTCCATGGGCAGACCAATTCCGGGTCATTTGGTGGAGACAGTCGATGAGTCAGGCTCTCTGGTGCCGACAGGAGCGGTGGGAGAGGTGGCTGTCAAGCGGCCTGATCCTGTGATGTTCCTTCAGTATTGGGGCAACCCTGAAGCCACCCAGGAAAAATACATCGGTGATTGGTGTCTCACAGGGGACCTGGCCCGCAAGGATGAAGACGGTTACTTGTGGTTTGTGGGTAGAAAGGACGACGTAATTACCAGCGCGGGCTATCGCATCGGGCCTGCTGAAATCGAAGACTGCGTTCTCAAACATCCGGCCGTGAGCATGGTCGCTGTCATAGGCAGTCCCGATGAAGTGCGCACCGAGGTCGTGAAGGCCTTTATCGTCCTCAAGCCCGAGGTCGTTCCGGACAAAAACCTCGAAAAGGACATCCAGAGCTTCGTCAAGGTTAGATTGGCGGCTCACGAATTTCCGAGAGAAATAGAATTCGTCAATGAACTCCCCATGACCGCGACCGGCAAGATTATGCGAAAAGAGCTGAGAGCCTTGGAAGAGCAGAGAAAATTGAAGAAAAAGTGAACGAAACTTTGTCCAAGGACAAGAATTCGCCCTCGACGTGTTGCCGCAATCCCTCTCCGGTCAAACGAGCACTTTAATTTCGCGTCGTGATTCAAGAAAGGCTCTGATGATCATGCTGTCGGTGAATTGCTGGCGCTCTTCCAGCTCTGTCTGTGTAATCAGGCCGAAATCCACGAGATGTCCCAGGACCGTATCAAGACCTCGCAGGGACAAATTATACTTTTCAATCAATTGAAAATCCGTAGCGCCTGACCGGATATCAGAAATAAATTCGTTCGCCTTAATTGTGTGTCGGACTCTCATCGCGCCCCCCGACCTCAACCGTTACGGCTCACTCTATAGCAGTTTTCGAAAGAAATCACGGACAAACTTGTGTATGTCCCCCCGGCGCGGGGCCGTCTTGTCCGGCAGTGCGAGGCCATTCGTGAAAACCTCTTGAGAATCATAATAGTAGGTGTGTTTCGACGCAGGAGAAGTTCCCATGCGTGTGGCGTTGAGCAGGGGTTTGGTCACCTGCGGCATGTCTCATCCACGAAGAATGGCCCAACCGGCCCGGTTCTCGGACAGTGCCGCAGGCTTCGGGAAAATCACTCAGTTGCGGCTGTCAAGTTGTTGTAAGAAGGCGCCATTACGACCATGGGGCCGCTTTCTCGAGTCTGTACGGCAATCGCGCGCCTGTAATAGTTACTTGCCAGGGTAGGCGACCCGGCATTTCGATACGCGTCACCGAGGCGCTTCAAAACAGAGTACATCAAGAGGCCGTCGGGATGTTTTTTTGACTCCAGCAACCCCAGGGCTTTTTCGTAAGAAGTTGCTGCCCTCCAGTATTCTCCTCGTGCCATATGGACGTCGCTACGACCAATCAGGCTTCGGACCGCGACAAGACACAAAGGCTCACCATACTTGCTGGACCGATCACATAGCTCGAACGCCTTAGTGAAAAGGATTACGGAGTCCTGGTGACGGCCTTCTCCGGCCTTCAATGCCGCCAGCCCGAGCAATGCCCTTGCCGTCTGCGGATCGTCGGCATTCTGGCCGGCTTTTACTGCCCTGAGGAAAAACTCGCCGGCCCGGGCGGGCTTCCCCTGGTTTGCATACGACTCGGCCAGCAAAGTCAAAGGCCCAATCGTGCTCACGTGGTTCGCACCGAAAAGATCGTTGCGAATTCTGATCGCCTTCAAATAATGGATCTCCGCTGAAGGGTATTTTCCTCGCTGAGCATAAAGTTCGCCAAGCAGAATGTGGGATTTCGATGCGTTGAGGCTATCGCGGCCGAATGATTGCTCCGCCTTTGTCAGAGCAGTCCTGGCCTCTCTAAGAGCGTCAGCCCAGTCGCCCTGCTGCTTCAGGTTCACGGCCTGGGCAAGTGTTTGCTTCCAGGTCGGACCTTCTGCTATGGCGTAAATGTTTAGGGGCAGCAGAAGAATTGTGAGCACTGTCACGGCGGCTAGAATTTTCATGATGACTTCTCCTCAGCTTTCACAGCAGGTCAGCCATCAGCCATGAACGGCGTATGGCTGACATACCGGTAGCGTGGACGTGTTGGCGGCTAAGGCCAATGTCTTCAAACCTAATGACCAACACCCATGCGCCCTGAGGTACCGAAAACTCAGCCGCGTTTTCCGGGCGCCCCGTGGATCTCCCCCCCAGCAACTGATACGTCTGACTGCACAACATCGGATCCACCGAGCGCTTCCCCCCCGGTTCACGCTTCAAGGGCGCGCTGGTATTAGAAAGCGTTTCTCATTGGGTCTTTGGGATCACCTCCCACGATCACGTGGATCGTAAAACCGTCAAAGGATGCCTTCAAAGGCTGAGGGCGATCTCCTCTCCCCCCCGGAATGAGGAGATCGCTCTATGCAAGGAGTTCATCTACTTCTCTGTGGGAAAACGTAGACAAACGTATAGGCACTGATGCAAATCAGGGGCCAAGAACAGTCAAAAGAGATCGAATATGGCCAAGGGGTTAGAATTAGAGGGACATTTTTACGCGGCAGTGCGGGTGGTCTGGTCCCCGATTAGGGGAAAGCGTTTCTTGGGGTGTAATCGATTGGGTAAATTTACCCAGTTTTCTGAATGCCGGATCAGATTGCGTTGCGTTGTCAATGGGTTACTCACAGGGGATTTTCGCCGATGCGTGAGCGCTTCACCGCCATTCCGGCCCCAGCTTTTTCATCTCATGGCGCAACACGTCACGGGATACTCCCAGGCTCCGGGCAGCCGCTGATACGTTTCCATCCGAGAGCCTCAATGCCTCGGAGATGAACCCCTTTTTTGCCTTTTCGATTAGGTCTTTCATGGAAGCCCCGTCGGAGATCTTCATAACCACTGCAACTTCATCTTTGGAATCTTCCGGAGACTTGGTTGCTGCAATCTCCACGTGTTTGGGACCGATATGAGTTTCGTTACATAAAATCAGGGCCCTTTCCAAAACATTCCTCAGCTCCCGTACATTTCCGGGCCAATGATAAGAGCGAAGTATTTGTATGGTCGTGGGAGCCAAAACGGGCATATGCTGGCGACCGAGCTTCTTCGATAAGCCCTCCAAAATCTCCTCGGAAAGCAGTGGAATATCTTCGGGCCTATCGCGCAGAGGTGGCACGATGATCGGGAACACGTTAATCCGATAGAAGAGATCAGACCTGAATCTGCCGGCCTCTGCCTCTTTCGCAAGATCTCTGTTGGTGGCGGCCAAGATCCTGGCATTTACCGAAATGCTCTTTTGGCCACCGATTCTTGTGAAAGACTGGGTGTCCAGAAACATTAACAACTTTGCCTGCAAACCTGGCGACAGCTCCCCTATTTCGTTTAATAGGATGGTTCCTCCTTCGGCCAATTCCAAAAGACCGCGTTTTCGCCCTGAAGCCCCTGTGAACGCGCCCGCCTCATGGCCGAAAAGCTCAGATTCCGCAAGCTCGCTGGGCAACGCGGCGCAATTTATGGCAAAGAACGGCCCGGTGGACCTTTGTGAATTTTCATGAAGATATCGGGCCAGATAGTCCTTGCCGCTGCCGCTCTCTCCCAGAAAGAGGACGATGGACTCGGTTTGAGCCACCTGCTGGACTTTCTCCAAGGTGGCGCGCATGACCGCGGAGCCGGATTCAGGATTTCCGACCGTTTTCTCAACCTTCCAGGGCATCTCGTCGGTTATGTCTCGGCCCATGCCGCATAGCCCGACTATTTTGCCTGACGAGTCATGGAGCGGGACCCTTGAACATCGAAAGACTCTGTGGCGTTCGCCAACATTTACGACGTGTTCGGATTCAATAGCTTGTCCCGCCAAAACCCGGGATTCCATCTCCTTCAGGTAATCGTTTTTGGACGGTCCAAACACTTCGTCATCTGTCTTTCCGATGATGCCCTTGTCCGCGAATCCGAAGCAATGGAACATGGCAGGATTTACATGGGAATATTTCAAGTCTCGGTCTTTTATGAAGATGAACTCTTCGGCGCTCTCAAAAACTGCTCTAAATCGCTCTTCGCTGGATTGGAGTTCCCTGTGAATTCGATCTCTCTCTCTAATATACAAGACAAGCTGCTCGTTGGTGTCCTTCAAGCTGGCTGTCTTTAACGCCACCTGGCGCTCCAAATCCTCACTCGCCCTCTTTAAGGCTTCCTCCATCTCCTTCCGCCCGGTAATATCGCGTGAAATCCCCAGAATCCCGGTGGGGTTGCCGTCGGCATCTCGCAGGAATGTGGCAGAAATCTCGGCCCAGACAATGCCGCCATCTTTCCTCACTTGCTCTATCTCCTCCGTTCGCGATACGAACGGGCCTCTCGGACCCAAAGATTCCTTTTTCAGGTCCTCCCTCATGGCTTTAGTTACGCGCTCCCCGGAGTCCGGAGTAAGGATCGCGCAGGGGCCTAACGACATGACTTCCTCAACCGTATAACCAAGCACATCGGTAATTGACGGGCTGACATAACTAAAATTCCAAGCCAAGTCCACGGTCCAGATTATGTCTTTGGCTGTTTCTACCAGCATGCGGTGCAGTTTTTCGCTTTCTTCCAAAAGGACCTGCGCTTGCGCTTTCCACTCCAATTCGACCTGTAATCGCTCGTTGGCCTTTGCCAGCTCATCCGTTCGCCTTTCCACCAGGAGTTCTATAGCCCGCTGAGTCTTCTTCAATTCGACTTCTGCTCGCTCCCGATCGCTGATCTCTATGAGAAGCCTTCGGTTGGCGGCCCGCACGTCTTCGGTGCGTTCCTCCACTAGACTTTCCAAGCTGGACAATAGACTTCTCAAGTCGTCTTCCGCCTTTTGCCTTTGTGAAATTTGTGAATTCAGCATGGAGTTCAGGCCGTCCGCCGCATTTTTCCGATCGTTTACTGCCTGTACCAAGGACTCCGTCTTCATTCTGAGCAGCAACGAATCCTCTAGGACAGCGTGCACGCGTCTGCCGACGAAAATCAGGACCCCTGCAAAGAGGAATATGATAGCCCCGATTATGAGATTTTCGCCGCCTTCGTAAAAGAATCGCGCTGATAAGGGTAGCAACCCCGCCAGGATGCACGGAAGATAACAATTGGTCGCAGCAAACATCACCGCAGCCGCGGTGGTAATTCCTGTAACACAGACGGCCAATATGAATTGGTGCGGTACCGATTCTGCAGGAAAGAGGAAAACAGCGGCCATCCCCCAGAACAAGGTTCCAGCGGTTGCTCCCACTTGGAACCGGCGATCCCAGGGAATTGCGGCCTCCCCTTCGGGCGAGGCCTTAAAAAATCTCGCAATCAAGATGTGCCGCAATCCGTGAACAAGTGAATAGCCGGTGAGCCAAAGAACTAGACGGAGGGAAGAGACAGCGCCCCATAGTGACGCAGTAAGAATGAAAGCGCCGACAACGGCGCCAAATGCGCCGAAACGAGCTTGTGAGTACAGGTGGTGTATTTGGGCAGACCTTAATCTCGCTGGCACAGCACCGGTAGCCCAGCTCGGCGGATCGTCCTGCATTGACCCCCTCCTATATCACCTGTTTTGCGGGCCCTTTTCCCGACTATTAGGCCACAATTAGGGGAAAAAATCCAGGGAGTCAAATTCTTTCGGCCACCGTTGGCCTTGGCAGGGCTCCAATAACATAACGCTTTCACGCGGAAGATTGACAAACCGGTTCATTGCCGGCCCCGCGGGCCCGCTCATACCACCTAGCTTTCAAACTGTGAACGTGGGTTCGCAGCAAAAGCAACACTGACCTGGTGCCCAGGTCAGTGGCACCTGACAGCCCATCAGCATCGGCCCAGGGGTGCCACGGGCCTGGGCCTTGGCAGGTCTGTGTCCGATTCAACGGATTATTCATTGTTGGCCCGCGCAATGGTATCAGCTGCTAATTGCCGGGCCCGTCGTCGCTTCGGAGACCCACCAAGGCGGATTTCGTTCCCTGTAAACCGAATGGTCCCCGGTCTATTTCATCCCTATTTCTTTGAAGAAGCTCGTGACCGCGTCTTTGCAAACATTCGGGCCGCGGAATACCGCGTAATGGGCCAACGGACTTTCGTAGCCCACCAGCTTTGCGCCCTGGATTCTTGACGCGGCTTCTTCCGCCAGGACGTACCTGAGCCATTGATCGTTTTTCACGTGGAGGATCAGAGTCTTTGCTTTGATCCGGCCGAGTTGATCGTTGATGTCGTAGGTTTCGAGGCACTGGTTGCGGCAGAGCAGGTCATCCACGTCAAAATCCTTGGCCTTGGACACCAGGTTGGCCCCTTCGCCATCCTTAGGCTCCCAGAAGAAAACCTCCTTCTTGACCTCATCCCATTTTTGCTTCACTCGGAAATCAAAGCCGAACCCGGTCTCCCCGAGAACCGACCATCCAAACATCATGCCCTTGTTGGGATGTTGGTCCTTCGGGAGCGAGTAGTAATCTCCTTTTGTTTTCTGCCAAACAGGGTCGCTCTGCATGGCCGCGGTCATGAGTTGAAACAGCCACCGTGAAACCGGATCAGAGGCCGTAATTCCGCCAATCGGCATAATCGCTTCCACGAAATCGGGATGGAGCACAGCCAGAACATAGCTCTGAATGCCGCCCATGGAGACTCCGGTGGCCAGCTTTACCTTGGCCACGCCCAGGTGATCTTTAAGGAGACGATAATTGGCCTGCACACAATCCGAGATCGAGTACTTCGGGAATTTCATTCCCAATCCGTCGCTGGGCTTGCTCGTCCCCCAGAGTCCCAATGCGTCAAGGAATATGACGTAGTGCTTGTCAGTGTCGATGAGCTTGCCTGGTCCTACATACGGACCCTCTGCGAACGCGTTCCCTTTTTGGCCGTCATACCAGAAAAAGTACATGAAAGCCGAGTCACCCGAGTAATAAGAGCTTACGATCACCGCGTTCACAATCTTGCCGTCCTTGTCGCGCTGTGGGGTCCCTACCGCTATGTATGACAGGCGGAGCGGTTCCCGCCCCAAAGATTCCAGTGTTACGCCTCCAGTACCCCCGAACTCGAAGGACGCTTCATTCTGCACATCGTACTTTCCACCGATGGCAAAATTAGGCACCGAATAGTATTTCTTGAGCGATTCCAGGTCCGGCACCCCGGAAAGCCTCGTTATTGGCTCCGCACACACAAGTGAAGCCGCAACGATCAGAACCAAAACGAGCATGGACGACAAAAGGCTACTCCACAGCCTGTTGGGTGAGGATCTCATGAGCTTACCCCCTTTCACCTATTACATAGGTTGTAGCGATAGAAACCGTTTTTACCGGTTAGTGACCTAGACCACCAAGTCGCGACCAAACAGATAAGGTTATTGAAGGCTCACAGCGACGCCAGCCCTACCACGATTCGCCTGCGGTCCCGCGGGGCACGAATGCCCGCCATGCCTAACTCCGGACATGCGAATTGGCATAAGGGAATGCGATGCAACGTTACTAGTGTGATGTTCCACAATTAGATTGCAGGTCCTCAACCGGGCCAGCACACTAGTCAGTGTCATTGCGAGGAGCATGGCGACGAAGCAATCTCTAGCGCTTGGTGTCCGCCACGTGAGATTGCTTCGCTGCGCTCGCAATGACAAGCCTGCCCCCCGTTCACCTCGTCGGAACGCCTGAGATGGCCTCCGATGCCGGGTTATGCGAGTCGTTCGCGGGACTGGGCACTAGACAGCTAGATAACGCTTCTTGATTTCTTCATCCCGTTCCAGGTCCTTGATGCTCCCCTCGTATTTGATGTGCCCGTTGTCGACTATATAGGCACGATCGCAGTGTTTCAGAGCGAACTTTACATTTTGCTCGGAAAGGAGGACGGTCATCCCTTCTTGTTTTATCAGGTCGATGAAATCGCCGAGCACTTTGACGATGATGGGAGCGAGTCCTTCGGAAGGTTCATCAAGTAGAATCAGATCAGGATTGCCCATCAGGGTGCGGGCTATGGTAAGCATCTGCTGTTCTCCGCCGCTAAGATTGCCGCCTCGGCGAGCGGACAGTTCCCTCAGCCTTGGAAAGAGTTCATAAATGCGGTCGATGGTCCAACCCTTGCCCGTGGACCGCGATTTCTGGCGGCCGACATCCAGATTGGCGTGGACCGTCAGATCCGGGAAAATCCGCCGGTCCTCCGGCACGAAACCCAACCCCAGCCGGGCAACTTTGTAAGGAGGCAGAGCGGTAATGTCTTTCCCGTTGAAACTTACTTTCCCCTGCTTCGGCGGGGTGAGGCCCATGATGCTGCGCATAGTGGTGGTCTTGCCGGCCCCGTTTCTCCCCAGCAGAACTACCGCCTCGCCTTGGTTAACCTGAAGGGAGACATCGAACAGGATGTGGCTCAGTCCGTAGTATGTGTTGATCTTTTCCACTTCCAGGTGCATGGTCAAACCTCTTCACCAAGATATGCCTCGATTACTTGGGGGTTGGACGAGATCTCTTGCGGAGTTCCTTCAGCCAATAGCGTTTTGTAGCAGAGCACGCGCACTTTCTGGGAAATCCCGAAAACCATATCCATGTCGTGTTCGATGAAAACCATGGTAATCTTCAGGCGCTCCCAGAGTTGCTTGACCAGTTCCACGGTTTGCCAGCGCTCTTCAGGGCTCATTCCCGCCATGGGCTCGTCAAGGAGGAGCAACTCCGGCTCCAGGGCAAGCGCCACGGCTATGTCCAGTCTCTTCTGGTTACCGTGCGCCAGAGTACCGCTTTGGCGGTGAGCAAGATCCGTAAGCCCCACACTGTCCAGCACCTCGTACGCTCTCTCCCGCACAACTTTGAGCTTGCTTACGGCCGTGACCATATTTAAATTGCCGCGATTTTTAGTGATGAGGGTGGCAATCAGATTTTCCAGAACGGTCATTCTGCGAAAGATATTGGTGATCTGGAAAGCCCTCGCCATTCCCAGCCTGACGATGTCGAAAGGCTGCATCCCCGCGATGTCTTTCCCTTTGAATATGATCCGTCCTTTGTCCGGAAGGTGGTACCCGGTTATCAAATTGAACAATGTCGTTTTCCCCGCGCCGTTGGGGCCGATAATGGCACTCAATTCGCCCGGGGAGACGCCGAAATTCACGTCGTTGAAAATTTGGTTGCCCTCGAACGACTTCGACAGCTTTTCAATTCGCAGAATGTGATCGGTCATTTTAGCCTTCACCGCCCGTGGATTTGTCTCGACTTGGTCGCACCCGGCCACTTCTTGAAAAATCGTCGGTAATCGCAGTCAGTTCACGATTCCGACTTGCCGAAAAACCTGTCGTACAGGCCTACCAGACCGCCCGGCGCAAAAAGGACTACCACCAGTAGGATTAAGCCCAGGACAATGGCCCACATCTCCACCATACTCCTGTGCAACTGCTGAAGAATGATTTTGAGGAACATCAGGACAGCCGAACCGATCGCGGGCCCTACAAGCGAATACATTCCTCCCACTAGGCTCGCCAAAATGGGCTCCGCGGACTTGCTCCAGTGGAGAAACTCCGTTTGAGCGAAGCGATTCAGCTCGGTCAACAAGCCGCCGGCCAATCCTGCGAACGCACCTGCAATAATAAAATTGATCAACTGATAGCGTCGCACATTGATGCCTATGAATTTCGCCCGTTCCAGGTTCTCTCTTATTGTTCGGATACTCAGACCGAAAGAAGAATTGACTATCATTCGCATGACCAGGAAACAGATGAGGAAAAGGACCACGCAGAGCCAATAGTAATTTATTGCTCCAAGGGACTCCGGCCTGGGGATTCCGTGGATCCCGTCATCCCCGCCGGTGAAGGTGTACCATTGGAAGACTATCATGTACAGAAGCTGACTGAATGCGAGCGTCAGGATGGAAAAGTACAGCCCCAGGAGCCTCACACAGAACCAGCCGATAATCGCCGCGGTTATGGCAGCCACTACGGGCGCGGCCGGAAGGGCCAAATAAAGCGGCCACCCCGCCTTTTTCATTAGCAACGCAACCGTGTACGCGCCTACTCCGAAAAAAGCCGCATGGCCAAAGCTCACCATTCCGCCGAAGCCCAGGATCAGGTTCAGGCTCATGGCAAATAGGGCCATAATAATCATTTCAGTTGTGACCCAGATCCAGTATTCGCCCGTCTTGCCGAACCGGGCCAATACCAACGGGAGGACGAAAAGAGCCACCGCCACGACCACACCGGCGATCCAGCTAATATTGTTGTTTGATGGTGACTTGTCCATCGATGGATTCTCCCCCTGTCTGCTATCGTTCCGGTTTTCCAAACAGGCCCCAAGGCCTCCAGATGAGTACCAGGGCCATGAGGGCATACGGAAACACCAGAGCCCACCGCCCGAACGGAAGCTGGAAGAAAGTAATTCCCGTGCCTATGATGAGAGAGCCCAACAATGCGCCACCCACGCTTCCCAGACCTCCAATGACCACTACGGCGAAGCACTCGATGATCTTCTCCATTCCGATGCCAAGGTCAATATTGGCGAGGGCTGCGGTCAGGACCCCGCCAAGCCCAGCCAACCAGCACCCCAGCATGAAGGTCGAGGTCATGACCCATGAAACGTTGACCCCTAATGCGCCCAAAGTGTCCGGGTAAGAAACCGCCGCCCGAATCACGTTGCCGGTCCGCGTCCGGTATAGGAGGAACCACAATCCAAAAGCTATTATCGGCCCCACCGCCAGTATGAATACGTTGTAAGTGGGCAGGGCCAATCCGAGAACATCCACCGAGCCCGCGAGTATCTCAGGCCGCGCAACATTCCTCGGGTCTCCGCCCCACACCACTCGCACCAGGTCGTCCAGGATCAGGACCAAGGCGTAAGTGAGCAATAACTGCAAGAGATGTTCCTGGCCGTATACCCGGCGGAAAAGGGAGACCTCCAGTAGCAGGCCTATTACACCGAGGATAGGAGGAACGACCAACAGCAACACCAGAAAGCTGTACAGGGTCCCACCGGCCATAAGAGTGGATAATGAAAACGCGACGAATGCCCCGATCATATAAAGGGACCCGTGAGCAAAATTGATCACCCTGAGAACCCCGAATACCAGAGAAAGCCCGGACGCGATGATGAACAGGAGCATCCCCTGGCTAAGGCCGTTGATCAGCATGAATATGAAGTATTCAATGGTCATGGTTTTCCCGCCCGCAAAGGATGGTTTGATGGGTGACGGCCGGTCCCCTTCAAAAAAGTAAGACGGATTCCGGTCCCATTCGGCACGGACCTGCGCACGCTGGTCCATGCGTCTTTATGGTGAAATCATATCCTCGTGTCTCGTCCGGACCAGTACGGTTCTCGAAGGACTCGCTTCAGGGTTTTTCCCGCAACGCTGCGAGGAAAATCATCCATCACTACTACCGATGATACCTTTTGAAAGCGCGCTTCTATTCGTTCATTGATCCAATCACGCAGCTCGTCCGTCGTTGCAGCCCCCGGGTGGCTTAACACCACGGCAGCCATCGGGGTCTCCCCCCACTTGTCGTGCGGAACGCCAAAAACAGCCACTTCCGAAACCGCGGGATGCTGCACGGCTATTTCCTCGATATCTCGCGGATAAACGTTGATTCCGCCGGAAATAATGAGATCCTTCTTACGATCCACGAGGTACAGAAAGCCGTCTTCATCGACGTATCCCATGTCGCCGCTGTACAACCAACCGTCAATCACAGCCTGGGCTGTCAGATCCGGCCGTTTGTAGTATCCCGCCATGAGTATGGGGCCGCGACCCACGATCTCACCCACTTCTCCCGGGGCCGCGTCTTGGCGCTGCTCGTTGACGATCCGCATTTCGAAAAACTGAGGCGGCGATCCGACTGAAGCGGATTTGCGAACAGCGTCATTCTTATCCAGGATGGTCACAAAGCCTTCCGTCAGCCCGTAAAGCTCATAGAGCCTGCCTGGCAGGACGCGATTGAGTTCGTCCTTATATTCGTTGTGCAGCGGGGCTCCCACCGAACCCAGCATCTCCAGCGACTGCAAGGTTTCCGCGGAAAAGTGCGGTGTATGAAGCATGGCAATGATCTGGGAGGGGACCATGATGGTATGCGTGACTCGTTCCCGCTGAATAGTCTCGATCATTTTCTGAGGGTTGAACTGGCGTTCGAGAATATACGTCGCGCCTGCAAAAAAAGCAGGCATCAGGGTAACGAACGCGCCGTTGAACACCAAGGCTCCAGCATGCAATACTACGCTTTCCGGCGAAAACCGAAATGAAGACGCGAAAATCGTGCCGTACATCGCCCTGATATAATGTGTGTGAACGATCCCTTTGGGCTGCCCCGTTGTACCGCTCGTGTACATGATATTGTAAGGATCTGAGTCATTGACTTCGATACCTTCGGGATCGTTGTCGGCCGCTGCGGCCTTCAACGCGTGATAATCCTGATAATCGCCGGAGTTGTCTCCGTCGGTCATCAGATACCGCTCGCGATGGATCGAAAGATCGGGACGTACGGCGTCGAGATGTTCCTGAAACGAGGAATCGGTGATGACCACCGCGGAATCCGAATCCTGGAGCATGGTGATCAGGCCTTTGCCTCGGGTCATAGTGCTCAACGGAACCATGACCGCCCCTATCTTAGCTACGGCCCAATAGGTTTCCAGGAGTTCAAGGGAATTGGGCAAGATGGTTGCGACCTTGTCTCCCTTCACTATTCCCAAATTCAGAATGGCGTTCGCCAGCCTGTTGACGCGCTCGTTGAACTCACGCCAGGTGAGCCTGTTTTCCTCGAACACCACGGCTAAATGGTCGGGACGGTAGCGGGCGTGGCGAGTTGTCAATGTCCCGATGTTCATGCAATCCTCCCTGAGCACTATCGTTGTTGAACAAACGCGAACACACATTCGAGGCGGAGGCTGGCCCCTGAAGCATTGTGCTTCAGGAGCCAACCGTGACAACTTATTATTTCCCCGAATCATTCACTTGGAAAAGAATGCAACTGTCATTGCGAGGGCGCAAGCCCGAAGCAATCTCCAGTGATGGCAGATGTGTCAGGTGGGACAGGTTTTCAGCCTGTCTGTAAGAATGACCGGCAGGATGCCGGTCCCACCAAGATGCCCGTCCCGCCGAAAACGAGATTGCTTCGTCGTTTCACTCCTCGCAATGACACCGGTATGTCCCGGTGACTCGTTGTCAACGGCATAATCCCGTTATTTCTTTTGGGCCTGGAGCTTCTTGACCTCTTCCACGGGCAGCCAGACCTTTTCCGCCGGTACTTCCTTCACATCCTTCATGATGAGGAACTCTTTGTAGTTTGGATCCTTGGTGGTCACGCCTACGTAAATGCCGACATTGGCCATGTGATCTTCAGCGCGAATGTAACGCTCGCCCCTCAAAGATTTGAACTTGAGCCCCCCGAGGACCTTTACGACCTGCTCGGAGTCGGCACTGTTTGCTTTCTTTATAGCCTCGGTCAAGGCAATCATGCCGTCATAGGCCATGAGAGCCCAGTCCGCGGGCCATTCCTTGTATTTGTCGAAGTATTTCTTGGAGAATTCTTTCATCTGAGGCGTATCGACCGCATAAAACGGACAGCGTGCATAACCCGTCAGATCTTCAGGCAGGTCCTGTCCGACCGCTCTAAGGAAATCCAGGTCAAAAAGAGAGCTGAAAGCGGCCTGTTTGAAAACTCCGTAAGGCTTGCCCTGCTTTACGAACGTGCTAAGTTGGCCGCCCCAGAAGGCGGAATAGATCGCATCCGGCTTCTTGGCCATAAGTGTGGGAATAAACGGGGAAAGGTTTGATTCTCCGATCTTGACCCACACCGTCTCTACGATCTCGGCATCGGGTTTGAGCTTCGCCATTTCCGCCTTAAAGGCACTTAGATTGTCGTGGCCGTACGCATAGTCAGGACCACAAAGACCATATTTCTTGTACGGCTTTTGGGAGAGAAATAGGGCCATTCCACGACCCTCAATCCCGGTGTTAGGGACCACCTGGAACATGTAGGGCTGAAAATCAGTGGTGGTCAGCGCCTCGGTATTTGAGGTGTGGAAGTACACGATTTTCTTGAACTCGCCTGCCACCTTCGTTACGGCCAGAGCCACCGCGCTGCTGGTGGGTCCAATGAGAAAGTCGCACTTTTCGCTGAGGATAAGCTCCCTGGCCATATTTGCGCCAATATCGGGCTTCAGTTGGGCGTCGCGTACCACCAACTCCAGTTTCTTGCCCAGAACTCCGCCCGCGGCGTTGGCCTCCTCAATAAACATGTCAAGCGCAGCTTTCTGGGATTTGTAAAAGGTCGCGCCGATGCCTGAGACGTCCGCGACAAATCCGAGCCGGATGGTGTCTGCTGCCGTGGCCGCACTCGCGGCGACCAATCCGCCGATCAGCAGCATGGACAAGAAGAGTGCAGCGATTCCAGTTCCTTTAATTCTCATTTTGCCCTCCAGATTGAGATTGTTGTAAGGTGCGAGGGACCCTCGACGAGCCGAAGATCCCCACTCAAACAAGCGCGCCATACGAGTTCGCTTTTCATCCGTGAATATCCCGCAAGCTTGACAGGGCAGCTTCGCTCAGATCGCTTTTGCCACTGACGGCTCCGCCTGGCGTCACTTTGGAAACCGCCGCAAGTGCCGCCAACCGTCTTTATGGCAAGGAAGCAAACCACCATCAGCCGGCGCCTTCGGGGCCGCGCGTGAAAATGTTGCCGTGATCAATAGGTCAGGACTACCCCACCGTCGAACAAGAGGTCCCCGCCCACCAAATACTTCGCGTGCCTGGAGAAACCGAAAATGAACAAGTTGGCCGATTCGATGGGCGACATCATCTCCTTCACCCGTGATTTGCCCATCATCACGTCGCTGATCACTTCCTCTTCTGAAATTCCGCGCTGTTGGGCCTGAGCGGGAATTTGCCCCAACGCCAGCGCGGTTTTCACAAAGCCCGTGCTTAGGGTGAAAGATCGGATGCGGCCTTCGCCCTCAGCAGATATGGACTGCGACAGTGCCCGCAGGCCGAATTTGGCAATGTTGTAAACAGGCTTGTTTACGGTGCAAATATGGGCATGAATGGACGCCATGTTCCCAATGACGCCAGTTCCCGAGTCACTCTTCTTCATGTGGGGTATACAGAGTTTGGAGAGCAGGAAAGGGGCTCTAAGCATAATCCTTTGCATAAGGTCATACTTTTCCATGGGAAAGTTTTCTATGGAATCGATGTGCTGGATGCCGGCTATGTTTGCCAGATACTTCACGGTCCCGATTTTAGCCGCCTCGGCAACCGCATGCTCTATCTCTTCATCGCGAGTGAGATCCGTCGGGATAAAGATCATTTGGCCGCCCACATCACGGGCCATCTTCTGAGTCTTTTTCCCTTCTTCGTTATTGATATCCAGCCCTATGGTCATCAGGCCGTTGGCCGCGGCCGCAACCGCGATGGCTCGCCCGATCCCTCCGCTGGCTCCGGTGACAATGCACACGTTGCGGGAATTGAAATCGTCTTCGACTAAAACGAGGATGTCTTCGCGTCTGATCTTAGGTTCGGAGATATCCATACTTGCCACTCCCCGTTCGTGTGAATATGAGGTGTGATGCCTCGAGGGATGCAAGTGACATGCCAGCCAAAAGAGGTGTCGGAGTGGAGACACCATGCACGCACTATCGCGATATAAATCAACTAGATATAAACCCCAGGTAATTGACGCCGAGGCCCCGGCCTGCCACAAGGAGTGTGCTGGCGACAATGTTTTGTATCAAATTGACTACACATCTGCGCGAGTGCATAAAGTTCGCAGGACTGAGATCAGGCATTTTTCCGAATGGCTGTCATGGCAATTCCCGATCAAAAGGTTACTGAGTTGAAGGCTGTCATGGAAAGACTGTCTCAGAACCGAGTTTTAGAGAAGCACAGTGTCACAAATTGACCGGCAGCCCCGGAAGGTGGGTAACCCGGCGTCTCCTGCCTTCGGGTGCCTCAGTCATGAGAGGTCCGGACCTGTTATATATGAACCGAATTATCGGCCACGTACGGCGCGCACGGCGTGGGCCCCTACTACAAGGATTGATTCGGCCGTCAGACCTTCTGTCGCTACACAGCCCGGACGTAGTAAGAGACTGTCTCAGAATTGGTGACCGGAGGATTTCTTGTGTAGGGCGCTTCGAGAAGCGCCCTGATTTCGGTCGGTTCACGAACCGCCCCTACCGGTGCTATCGCAGAATCCTCGATTCTGAGACAGTTTCTAGTAACGTCCGGGCCACCCCGTGCTTAACATGATGGCCCGTCGTAGTTTCATGCTGAGGTGGTCTCGGAACGAGGAGTGGATTTTGGTAACACATGCAATTGGACGGCTACTTGATGCCGAGCTAGTTGACGCATGAGTACATTGTAGACAAATTGATACACCCAGTATAAGGAGGTTTTCCTGAAAACCCATTTGGCCGGCCTCTCGCCCCGCCGTCAGCTTCGAAAAACAGTTCGCGGGACGAGATCCGCAGGCTAACCGGAATTCCGGACTCAGCCTCGAAGGGACAAACCTTCTCCTCAACTTCCCGGCCGGCGCTTGTTCAACACACCGGAATGCGCCCTAGTTGTCAGTACAGGTAGCTATCACCCGACTGAAAATTGTAGCACCTGTACTTATAACCGTTCCACACGCAGGTTTTGGTCGGCGTGTCCAGGTAGCTGCCGGAATAGCCATACCCCGAATAGCCGCTGGGGTATCCGCCATACCAACCGTAGCCCCGGCCTGGGAACCCGCCAAAGTACAGGCCGCCGCGGAATCCAGATCCACCGCCAAATTTGTGGACCTGCAGAACCGGTACGGATGCCTCGCTTCCTAGCGCGAAGACAGCGGTTGCCCCGAGCCCGAGCCCGGAACTCTGATCGGCCAAGCTCTGACCTGAAAAAAGGACCGTTATGGTCAGGGAAAGCAAACCTGCCAACAATATTATGCCTAAACGTCTCATTGTTTTTCCTCCCTACCGGCGTCAAAAAGCTGCGCGTCGATCGCCCCGAATCGAATACTCGCTCCGGGCGCCGCTTTTTCAAAAGGATGCACGCTCATAATTCCTACATCCGATGTGGAAACATCCTTTCTGACGCTTCTTGTCGGTACGTTGTCCACCCCGCATGTTAATGTCAAACTTGCAGATGCCGGAGGATCGCGTCCACCCTACAATGGCCGGCGCAGCCCTTTACGGGTTTGCATTGAACAGTGTTTGGGATATAATACGCTGAATGATTAAGAGGGGTCTGAAATATGGTTCAACATTTGGCAGTGTATTTCACTTATTTAATTGAAAAGCTAGGATATTTCGGCGCGGGCTTTCTAATGGCCCTTGAAAGCATGGTTGCGCCGGTTCCCAGTGAGCTGGTGATGCCTTTTGTAGGATTCCTGGCTGTAGAAGGCAAGTTCTCGGTGCCCGCGGCTATTTTTGCGACCTCCCTAGGTTCCTTAATCGGGTCGCTCGTGTCCTATTACATGGGGTACTTGGGAGGCCGACCTTTTGTGTTGAAGGTCGGGCGCTATCTCTTCTTGAATAGAGAACATCTGGAGTGGACTGAGCGGTGGTTCGATCGGAACGGCTCGTGGACGATTCTGGTCAGCCGTTTCATACCTGTTGTCAGGCATCTCATATCAATCCCCGCGGGGCTGGGCAAGATGAGGCTTCTGCCTTTCTGCCTGTATACCGCAATCGGCGCGACGATCTGGAACACCTTTTTGCTCATTTGCGGATACAAATTGAGACAGAATTGGACGTTGGTGGAACAGTACTCCCACGAGGTGGATTTGGTCGTGGCCGCCGCGCTTGTGCTGGCTGGAATCTGGTTTGTCGTGACACATCTCCGACGTGGCCGGGCTTTCGCCGTCACAAACGGCAAGTGACCAGAAGCGGTCTACAAATTGTGTCTAAACAGTGCTGTGACGATTTGTTTATAGGCATTGCGAATTAGTCGATCTTTTCCTCGTTCCCGGGCTGGAGCCCGGGAACGAGATGGATAACGATTATCAGGCCAATGCGGCGAGAAACGCCCTAATGTTTTGAGAACTCCTGTCTTAGTAATTCATTCATCGCTCGCATCGAGCGAATCCTGCCGGACGAATGGTCCCCCGGTTAGCAGCCCTGTTTTTGCTCTTTTTATTTCCAAAACATTCGACTATTCTGGTCTAAATTGATCTGATACGAGTTCTCTTTCAAAACGATGAAGACGGTTGGAGGTCGCTTCCGGCAGGCCTCCTCCGCTGCGGACGGCATAGCCCGACTTCGCTACGGAGGCCTGCCGGAAGCGACCTTGGCACACTTCGGGAGTCTTCACCGACGGAAAGCGAAGTCGTGTGAAGTGAGGTCATTTATCTCAAATGCCAGGACAACTGCATGAATGACAAGGAATTCCCAACTTTCAGCGAATCTGAGGAGGATGATACCTCCACCATAAGGTTTGGGAAACTCGATACCGCGGTTACCGAACCCATCCTACTGGACGACATGTTGTCCGAAGATGTCACATCATCGGGGAGCTTCGACTTCAGGCGCTTCCGCAGAACAGCCTTCGGGAAGCTTCTGAGCGGCCTTCCGATTCCTGCTCTCTTGATAGATCAGGCCTGGTCCATAGTTTTCTGCAACCAGGCGTGCCACAAGACCGTCCGTGACATGGAGAGTTTTGTTGGCTCGCAGTTCAGGTCCCTTTTTCCTATTCCTGACGAATTGAGCGGTGCCCAGAAATGCCTGGAAAAGGTTTTCGAAGAGCGAAAACCCGTTACGTGGGAAGGTCTGGTTCAGTTGGGTGAAGCTCAGATATGGGGACGGTTGTATTTCCGATCGATCAGGCTCGGCGAGGACAGGCTGGCAATGGTTCTTATAGAGGACCTGACGATTGAGAAAAAGCAAATAATTCTCAATGAAAAGTATCGCCAACTGGTCAACATAGTCCCTGTCGGAATAGCCGAGTTTGCTCTCGCCAACCCGATCTCGCCCCGTACAGGAAGGCCGGAGTTACTTTCCAGAATCGTGGAAGCAAGACTGGTCGACGGGAATGCCGAATTCGCAAGGCTCCACGGTCTGGGAAATGTCCGCGACCTGCGGGAATCACCACCGGGAGTATTGTTGAAGTCTCTGCCCGACTATGGCCCTCTGCTCGAGGTGTGGGTGAGACACGGATGCGGAATTTGGAACGGAGAGTCCAAGGAAAACCTACCGGAGGGGACAGTCAGGTACACTGAAAATACCTTGATTGGCAACATCGATAACCGTCTTCTTAGGGGATTCTGGATGCTCAGCCGCGACATCACACAGCGCAGGCTCCAGGAAGAAGCTTTGAAGGAAAGCGAAAAACGCTTTCGACAGCTCTACGACAATTCCCCCATAATGAAGCACTCCATAGACGAACAAGGGATTATCCGCAATGTGAATCAACAATGGCTGACGGAGCTTGGCTATAGCCGTGACGAGGTAACAGGGACCAGAATAGATAGTTTCATGACGCCCGAGTCGGCACATCGCGCGTTTTCTACTGTTCTTCCACAGTTTTGGCGTGACGGGCGAATTAGCAACGTTCCGTATCAATATGTCAAAAAGGACGGGACCGTTATAGACGTGATCCTGGATTCGATAGCAATTAACGATCCCCAGTGGGGCCGCGTGAGTTTATCCACCGTTCGGAACATAACCGATCGCAAAAGGGCGGAAGAGGAGGCCGCGCGCACAAAGTCCCTGCTGACGACGATAGTGCAGAATCTTCCTACCGCGATCTATCTGAAGGATGCCGATAAATTACGTTACATCCTGTGGAACAAAGCAAGTGAACACCTCTTCGGTTATCCAAGCGAAGAAGTGATGGGCAAAACGGTTTACGATTTATTCCCGGGCGGTCAGGCGGATTCCTTTACCGCACAAGACCAGCGGGCGCTGAAAAACAGAACTCTGTTGGACATACTCGAGGAGCCTGTAGACACTCGAAAAATGGGCACACGGATAGTGCATTCAAAAAAACTGCCCATATTCGATGTGAACGGCAGGGCTAGGTTTCTGCTGGGAATTTCCGAAGACATCACAGATAGCAAAAGGGCTGAGCAGGAGATCATTGAAGCCAGGGAAGAAGCAGCGGCCGAAGCGAACAAGCTGCGCTCGATGATCGAAGGGATGGACGCGGGAATTGTCATGGCTGATGGCAACGACATCATAACTGAAGCCAATAGCTGGTTCCTTGAAAAGATGAACCTGCGGCGGGACCAAGTGGTGGGAAAAAGTTTATGGGGTTTTCACCCCAATGCGGGAATCGCGGACAGAGTGCGGCAGATGCTGGAGGACTGGAAGAGCGGTAAAAGAAAATCCGGTATGGTCTCCAACACAAACATGGCAGGAATGAAGGTGGCCTTGGGCGTTCAACCCATAACCACGGGAGATGTCTATGCGGGAGTCATCCTTAACGTAACCGACGTGACCGACCTGATAGAGGCCAGGGTAGCCGCTGAAGCGGCCAACCAGGCCAAGAGCGACTTCCTTGCAAGCATGAGCCACGAGATCCGCACCCCCATGCACGGAATTATGGGTATGACGGAACTGGCCCTGCAAACTGCTCTTACGGACGAGCAACGAGAGTACCTGGAAACCATCAAGCTTTCGGCCGATTCACTTCTGGCCGTGATAAATGACATCCTGGATTTTTCCAAAATAGAGGCAGGAAAATTTGACCTTGAACCGATTGAATTCAATCTGCGGGACACAATAGCCTCCACCCTCGAATCAATGCGCGTTCACGCTCAGACCAAAAATCTCAGTTTGGTGGCCCAGATCGCGTCGGATCTGCCAAACCCTCTGGTCGGAGACCCGGGGCGTGTGAGACAGATCCTGGTAAATCTACTGGGAAACGCTATCAAGTTCACAGAATCGGGTCAGGTGACGGTGCGGGTGGCGGTGGATTCTCTGACGGGCACGGATCTGGTCCTGCATTTCGCTGTGTCGGACACTGGAATCGGCATGCCGGAATCGAAACTGGAAGAGATCTTTGCTCCATTTACACAGATCTCCACAGGAATGTCTCGAAGGTACGGAGGCACAGGCCTGGGTCTGGCCATTGCCAAAGAGCTTGTAGGAATGATGGACGGGAGGATATGGGTGGACAGCCAGGTTGGATCAGGGACCACGTTCCATTTCACCGCAAGGTTCAGTGTCAAGGAAAAACCTGCCGGAACTATGAGTCTCCCTGCCTGCAATCTGGATCTTCACGAGCTTTCCGTCTTGGTTGTTGACAACAATGTAACAAACCGCCGCATTCTGGAAGACATGCTAAGACATCTGGACATGCGGGCCACGACATGCGAAAGCGCTGCAGCAGGACTTGCCAAGCTGGATCAAATCAGAGATTTGGGCCTATGCTTTCCCGTGATAATTGTTGATGCCCAAATGCCGGAGATGGATGGGTTCGCGTTCGTTGAACAGGTCAACAAGATTCCCGGCTTGCCGAAACCGACTCTCATAATGTTGACCTCCGCAGGGCGGCGACAAGACATTGAGCGGTGCAAGGAATTGGGCATCTCCGCTTACCTCACGAAACCGGTAAGGCAAACGGAATTGTTTCGGGCCATCAGAACAACTCTGGAAATGTCTACAACGGAAGCCTCAGAAACCAGCCTCGTTACCAAACATTCCCTGCCTTCCATGGAACGGCCCCTGTGCATTTTGCTCGCGGAGGATAACCTGGTGAATCAAAAGCTGGCAACACGCATGCTGGAGCAAAAAGGCCATTCAGTGGTTGTGGCATCCAATGGGAAAGAGGCTCTCGAAGCCCTGGCCCATGGGCAGTTCGATCTGGTACTCATGGATGTGGAAATGCCGGAGATGAGCGGTTTTGAAGCGACAGCGGCCATCCGGGAGCAAGAGAAGGCCACCGGGGCGCACACGCCCATCATAGCTGTTACCGCCCATGCCATGAAGGGAGATATGGAACGTTGTCTGGAAGCAGGCATGGACGGTTACCTCGCCAAACCGATCAGGAGCGCGGAGCTATTTGAAGTCATCCGAAAATTTGCCAGGAATACTCAAGAAGGCCGTGCCCTTTCATCCCGCCGAAATACCCTTGAGCCGGCGCTGGACAAGTCGGCGCTCATGAATCAGGTCGGTGGCGATGAAGGATTTGTTCGGCAGTTGGCCGTACTGTTCTTGAAAGAATCTCATGATCAGTTGTCCGCATTGGAACAGTGCGTAAAGGACCGCGATGCTGACGGAATTGCCCGTTACTCTCATAGTCTCAAGGGCGCCCTGGGATCTCTGCATGCGGCGAGGGCAGCGCAAGCGGCTCTAGAACTGGAACAGCTTGCCAGGCGCGGGGACGTTGATCGGGCCGCGGAAGCGTTTGACACATTGAAAAAGAAAATCGAAACTGTGAGGGCTGCTCTGGAAAAGTTAGGCCGCTGGGATTCACAATGATGCAGCCGGCGGAAATCATGTCGAGAAATTGCGCTGTGGAGTTGGACAAATAGATGACAAAAGGGAAGTCTGAAATCCTGGTCGTGGAGGATAGCCCGACTCAGGCTGCGTTGCTGAAACACCTGTTGCGAGGCCGCGGCCATGAAGTAACCGTGGCTAATTCGGGGAAAGAGGCCTTGTTGGCTCTGGCTCGCAAAAAGCCCGATCTGATAATCAGCGACGTGATCATGCCGGAAATGGACGGGTTTGAACTGGCCCTTGCCACCAGACAAGACCGCAATTTGTGCGACGTGCCGATCATGCTGTTGACTGCCTTGACCGATACCCAAGATATTATTCGCGGTTTGGAGGCAGGAGTTGATTACTATCTGACCAAGCCGTACGACAACGACTACTTGCTGGCTCGGGTCCAAGCAATCCTTTCCGATTCTTTAGCCCAGCCGGGCGTCCAGGAAGAGCTTGAGTTCGTCGTAAAGGCGGACCGCGAACCCCACACCATAAGGTCCACACCTCAAAGACTGGTAAATTTGTTGCTCTGTACATACGAGAATTCAGTGCAGATAAACCGGAGTCTAATCAAGGCCCAGGAAGAGTTGTCAATCCTCAATCAGCAACTGGAGGCCAAGGTTCGAGAGAGAACCGCGAATCTGCAACGGGAAATAGAACAGAGAACACGAGCTGAACGGGATTTGCTGAAGGCCCATGATGAACTTGAACGGCGAGTGCAGGAGCGCACAGCGGAACTGGCCTCGGCAAATACGCAACTACGAAACGAAATGCGTCAACGCGAGGCGGCCGAAGAGGCCATACGTAGAAGTGAGCGCAAGTTCCGCCTACTGGTTGACAACTCTCCCATCGGGATCATTTACGCGGATCGGCAAGGGAACATCCTTGGCGTGAACCGCCGACTGGTGGAAATCTTTGGGGCACCTTCCGCGGAAGACGCCGAGTCTTTAAATCTGCTGAGTTCGCCCGCTCTGGTGACGTCCGGAATTTCGGATCTCCTCAACGAGGCCATGGAACACGATCGCGGGGTAAGGGCCGAGTTCCCGTACAAGAGCATTTGGGGAAAGGAAGTTTACTGCAGAATAGTGGTAACCCCCATGCGAACGACCGACGGCGAGGTCTACGGAAGTCAAGCGGTAGTGGAAGACATCAGCGACACCAAGAAAGCTGAGCGAATAATGTTGGAAAGCCAGCGCGCCAACGCTCTGGCCGAGTTGGGGGGACTGGTGGCCCACAACTTTAACAATGTGCTCCAGGTTGTCATAGGAGGGGCACAACTGGCTTTGACCAATCTTGAACTGGGAAACCTGGATGATATAAGGAATTCGCTTCAACAGATCTTGCAGAGCGCCTTTGGAGGAGCCGAGACCGTTAAACGGCTGCAGTACCTGGTGCGAGTCCAGCCCGAAGAAGAATCTTTGGACAAGGTCTTCGATCTCTCGCTGACGGTTCATCGTGCGATAGAAATGAGCAGGCTTTGGTGGCAAACCAACCCTGAGAAATTCGGCATCAAGGTGTTGGTAGACCGGTATCTGGGGGAGGGATGCTTCGTCAGAGGCAGTAGTAACGAACTCTTTGAAGTGGTCGTGAACCTCATCAGGAATGCAACAGAGGCGCTACCCAATGGCGGTAGAATTACCGTGAAAACTTTCGCCAAGGACGGTAAATCAATTCTGCAAGTGGCCGACGACGGTGTCGGCATACCCGAGCAAGACCTCGGCAAAGTATTTGACCCTTTCTGGACCACCAAAGGATTGCCCGGGAGCGGCATAGGACTCTATTCAAGCCGAATGATCATCGCCAAGAATGGAGGTGACATCTCCGTCGAAAGTCGCGAGGGAGCGGGCTCGACAGTGACGGTCACCCTGCCTCTCTGCGCTCGTCCCGAGGAAAAACCGGAAGCGGCCCGCGGGGATGAACCAAGGAGCAAACTCAATATCCTGCTGATTGATGACATGAAACCGGTTCTAACCATGCTCCAGGAAGGGCTGGAACTCCACGGACATAAGGTCTACTCGGCATTATCGGGCAACAAAGCCCTTGAGATCTTCAAACAGAGGCAGATCGATATAGTAATTTGTGATCTGGGTATGCCCGAGATGAACGGGTGGCAAGTCGGTCAGGCTATTAAAGGTTATTGCGCGGAAAACGGCAAGCCGAAGTCGCCGTTTATACTGATAACCGGGTGGAGCGGGCAGCAGAACGCAAAAGACAGAATAGCCGAAAGCGGCGTGGACGCAGTGGTCGAGAAGCCCGTGGAACTCAGCCGGCTACTGGACCTGGCCGGCAAAATACTCGCTGAACGGCTGCGAGAGACTGGTGCCGAATGAACGATGAGTCCAGGCCGGAGGCAGGCGGCCCCGCTCGTCCGGATAGGCCGCCGTGTTAGTAAGAGGGTGTGATTACACGTGTACAAGCAGTATAAGCCGTACCAGTATTTTCTGGTAATAGCGGACTTTTTCCTCATAGTAGCGATTTTAGTCATTGCGGTGAAATTACGACCGCTTCTGCCGGGGAAAACCATTCTGGCCGCTGACACATTTGCCGATTTTAGCCATTTCTGGCCGATGTTTCTCGCAGTCCCCATTCTTTTCCACATTGTTTTTGCAATGACAGGGGTGTACGAACTCTCACGAGTACCTTTTTTTTCCCTTCAGATCTCTCGCTTGGTGTCGTCTTACCTTCTCGCTGTGCTTGTGGCCGCGGGGTTTTTTTATTTCACGTACAGAGAGGTATCCAGGCTCCTGGTTGTTTATTTCAGCCTGATCACCTTTGCAGCCATGGTTGCTGAGCGCTATCTTCTAACGCTGTTTATGGCGAAGCGTGCGACGATGGCTGAACGGACCAACGTTTTGATTGTGGGTGGTACTGAAAGAAGTATTGCCCTGGCAGAGAGGTTGTTCCAGCAATATGGCTCGGTCTATAACCTGGTCGGCCTCGTGGACAGTGGGGACGGTTTTGACAGTGCTCTCCCGGCCCCTTTGATAGGCACCATTGAAGATCTGCCGCGACTTGTCCGAGAGCATGACATTCAATTGGTCCTCATAGCCCTTACGAGGAGCAAATACCAGGAAGTGGAAAAGCTGATCGTCGATCTTTACCCTCTTCCGGTACGGATCTATCTAATCCCCGACGTGTTGGAATTAAGCCTTCGGCATTCTGAAGTAGAGACATTCGCAGATGTTACCGTTATAGGTATCAGAGAACCTGTCATACAGGGTGCCCAAAGGGCCGTTAAAAGGATCTTTGATGTGGTCGTAGCCTCGGTGGCGCTGATTTTGAGTTCGCCTCTGTGGCTGGTGATTTGGATAGCCATTAAAATGGATTCTCCCGGACCTGCCATTTTCAAAACAGACAGAATAGGAGAAAACGGCAAAATCTTCACCATGTACAAATTTCGGACCATGGTGGTTGGGGCGGCTAGACTTCAGGATAAGGTCATGGCTTTGGATAAGGACGGGGAGCCCGTGTACAAGCTTTCAGTCGACCCGAGAATCACCGGAGTGGGCAGGTGGTTGAGACGTTGGTCTCTGGACGAGTTGCCTCAGTTCATTAATATTCTCAAAGGGGAAATGTCCCTCGTGGGCCCAAGACCCGAGCAGGCTTTCATCACCCAGGACTACGACGCTTCACAATGGCCGCGGCTTTCGGTGCCGCCCGGATTGACCGGATGGTGGCAGGTCTCCGGGAGAAGCGACCTCCCTCTCCATTTGAACACCCAGTATGACCTCTATTACGTGCGGAATTATTCCTTTGTCTTGGATTTGAAAATCATTCTCAAAACCATCGGCGTTGTTCTCCGGGGTAAGGGCGCTTACTGAACCTTGGGCGACTGTTCGGGATATCAAAGCCGTTCATGCGAAAAGCCTTGACACTCCTGGTTACCGTCCCTTACATTCAGCCAGAATGTAAGATTTGACTAGCTTAATAATGCTTTTCTAGCCACTGGAGGGAGGAGTGACCATGCCGCGCAGACTCTTTGTGTCAGTCCTGGCAATAATGCTGGGGATCGCCCTGAGCTTTCCGGCAGGGGCGGTCGAAGAAATCAAAATCGGTGTGCTTTATCCCTTGACCGGCGGTGCGGCCGCGGAGGGCAAGGAACTACGGGACGGCGCCGAGCTGGCCACCGAAATCGCAAACAACGCGAAGTCTGAACTGAGCATGACAATGGCCAAAAACGCGGGTATCAAGTCCCTCGGCGGGGCCAAAATCAAGCTGATAATTCAGGATCATCAGGGCAACCCCCAACTGGGCGCGGACCTAGCCAAAAAACTGATCCAGGACGACAAAGTAGTCGGATTGATGGGAGCTTACCATTCAGCTGTCACCAAGACCGTGGCCGCGGTTGCCGAACGTTACGGCGTACCCCTGATCAACGAGTCCTCTACCAGCCCGGCGCTCACCAAGGAAGGAAACAAGTGGTTCTGGAGGACCACGCCCCATGACACCACTTTCACAAACGATCTGTTCGTGTTTCTGGAGGGCTTGACCCAGGGCAAGGTCAAAGGCGTAAAGGCCTTTGACAAGAAGGACCTCCTGCCGGTAGTCTCCGCGTGCGAGAAAACCGAGTGGGGCTCCAACGTGGATGCAGCCATAAAGGAACTGGGGAAAGCCAAAGGCTTCGAACCCCAGGTGAGTCTGTTGTACGCGGCCAAAGCCCCGGACCTCTCGTCGGAAGTTCAGAGTCTCCTTGCCCCCAAGCCCGGCACCATGCTGTTCGCTGGTTACGGAGCGGACGCTATTCTCATGGTCAAGACCCTGAAGTCCATGAAAGCCAAGCCCAAGGTGATTTGGGGCCAGGACGCGGGATTTGAAAGTCCCGAGTTTGTCTCGACTCTCGGGGACGATGTGGAAGGAATCCTCACCCGCACCGTGTTCAGTCCTCGTGTGGGAGATGTCAAGAAGGTCGCCAAAGAGGTAAACGACCTGTACAAAGCCAAGACCGGCCGCGACCTTAGCGGAGCGTCAGCCAGGAGCTTCACCGCCACTCAAGCGTGGGTCCATATCCTGGAAAAGGCCGGTTCCACTAAGCCGGAGGCCATCCAAAAGGCGGCCAATGACATCAAGATCGACGCGGACGAGCTGATTGTGCCTTGGAAAGGGATCAAATTCTCCACCAGCGGCCAGGACCTGGGCCAGAATGAGCTGGGCACGGGCATGATCGGACAGTACCAGAAGGGCAAAGACGGGAAGATGATCCTGGAAATCGTCTACCCATTTGAACTTGCCACCACGAATATGATTTATCCTGTCAAAGGGTGGTAAGAGGTGGCCGTCGAGGCCATCGCCATGAATTCGGTAGGCATAAGATCATTAGTAGGGCAGGCCTCCGTGCCTGCCCGAGCCGAAATCAGGCAGTCAAGGCCGGGCGGACGCGGGGGTCCGCCCCTACGCAGCCGCTGATTGACCTCAAGCCGAGATGTACGGTCCCACGCGAGTTCGGCATGAGAAATCGGACGTCATTTTCGGCAGCCGACATAATTTGTTGAAAAGTTCGGGAGACCCCTAAAAGTTTCCCGCGGCCATCCTTTTCATTCGCTCGCACAAAAATAAACAATGGAAGATCTGTTTATTCAAATATCCAAGGCCGTGGTCGCGGGCCTGATGATGGGCCTGGTCTTTGGCCTGGTGGCTCTGGGTTTGACGATAATCTTCGGTGTCATGGACATCGTCAACTTTGCCCACGGCGAATTCCTGATGATCGGGATGTATGCCGGCTTGCTCACCGCGACATTACTTCGCGTGGACCCTCTAGTGGGATTGCCGGTGGCCGCGGTGGTCGGGATCCTGCTTGGCCTCGTTTGCTATTACAGTCTGGTGCGGTTTCTTTTGCGAGGGCCGATAGTGGCTCAGCTCTTCGGGACCTTCGGCCTCATGCTTTTTCTGCGCAATGTAGCTCTCATGGTAATGGGCGCGGAGCCGCAAAGCCTTCATCATGGGATTTTGGTGGGCAAGTCTTTTGTCGTGGGCCCTGGAATGGTCATAGAGCTTACCAAACTGGCCGCGGGCGTGTTGTCACTGGCGGCCTTTGCAGGAACGTGGTGGCTGCTGAATCGGACCAAGATAGGCAAGGGGCTGACAGCGACCGCGCTGGACGGTCAGGCGGCTCGTTATATGGGGATTCCCACCGAGAGGATGAACGCTTTCGCGTGGGCATTGGGGGGAGCTACGGTCTCTGTGGCGGGGGCATTACTGGTGAACTTCTGGCCCGTGGACCCGAATGTGGGACTTTTGTTCACGATGATAGCGTTTACCACCGTGGCTTTAGGGGGCTTCGGTTCCATTCCCGGCGCTGCGCTGGCCGGTTTGATTGTGGGGATGATGATCAATATCGCGCCCATGTGGGACGCGTGTGCCGTGTACTTGGAGATGGAGGTCGGATGGCTTCATCAATTCAAATACTCTTTTGTTTACCTGGCCTTCTTTCTTATCATGGTCTTTAGACCTCGAGGACTCTTCGGTTGGAAGCACTGAAAAGCGCCTTTGATTTTTCAGATTTTCCCAGAACCGACATCTGGGTGGCCAGAGCGGTTGCCGCGGGTCTGCTGGTTTTCCCGCTGCTCCCGCATTCCAGCTTTGCCATGGCCACGATGATTCAGTTTCTGATGTTCTCCGTGTACGGAATGGGATGGAACACCATTGGCGGGTACGGAGGACAAGTGGACCTGGGCAAGGCGCAATACGTAGGCATCGGTGCATATACCACGGCTGTCATGATGATCCGCTGGGACGTGCCCTTCTGGTTCTCGTTGCCCATCGGAATGGGCCTTGCGGTCTGCTGGAGCTTCATAATCGGCTATCCCCTTTTTCGTTTGAAAGGCCATTACTTTGCCATCGCCACCATAGCAACTTCACTGATTCTGAAGGACGTTTTTGAGTCTTGGTCCTTCATCGGCGGGGCAAGGGGCCTGAAGATCCCTCTCAAAGGAGAGATGCCGAACTTCCTCTACATTCAGTTTCGCGAGGACTACTACTATTACTACATTATGTTAGGCTTTTTTTTTATTGGGCTTTTTTATCTCAATTGGTTCCGGCACAGCCGCATCGGGTTTCAACTGCGCTCTATTAAGGACAACGAGGACGTTGCAAAGAGTCTGGGCATCGATTCGCACTGGTCAAAGATAAAGGCATACGCGGTTGCAACAGCTTTTGTGGCCGCTGTTGGCTCGTTTCACGCTTGTTACAACTTCAATATCGAGCCCGAAGATGTCATGAGCCTGGATCTGTCGGTGCTCATAGCATTGATGGCCATGTTGGGCGGTGCAGGGAGCCTATTCGGACCCATAATCGGCGCGGCTGTTCTGGTTCCGATGAAGAACTATCTCGGGGCATGGTTCGGGGCCAGGGCCGGACTTGTAGGACTGGACCTCATCATCTATGCCACCATCATAATGGTGATTGCTGCGTTTGAGCCCCGAGGGATCTGGGGGCTGATCACCCGCCTGCGGGAACGGCGGAGCGACTGATGGCCCTTCTAAAGGTTGAAAACCTCGGCATGATGTTCGGAGGGCTCCACGCCAACAGGGACATTTCCTTCGAGGTCGCGGAAGGTGAACTCGTCGGATTGATCGGTCCGAACGGGGCCGGGAAATCGACGCTTTTCAACTGCATGGCTGGGCTTTATGAGCCAACTTCGGGAACCATCTATTTTAAAGATCAAGACGTGACCGGCTTCAAACCCTATCAGATGGCTCGCTTGGGGCTGGCGAGAACTTTCCAGGTCTATGTTGCGACAGGGGACCTGAGCGTCCTTGAAAACGTCATGGTCGGCAGCTTTCTCAGGACCAGGTCGCGTTTGGAGGCCAAAGCCAAGGCTGAGAGCCTGATGGAGAAAATGGACCTTGTTGACCTGTCGCAAGCGCGGCTGGCCAACTTGCCGGTCGCGGCCCAGAAAAGAGTCGTCATGGCCACAGCGCTGGCCACCGATCCTGCTCTCCTACTGCTCGATGAAGTGGCAGCAGGCTTGAATCCATCGGAAATCGAGCAAATGATGGAAGTAATCCGCTGGGTGCGCGCGGATTTGAACATCACGGTGATTCTCATCGAACACGTAATGGAGCTGGTCATGAACCTTTCTCATCGGGTGTTGGTTCTTGATACCGGCCGGCTTATCGCCGAAGGCGAGCCGAAGGAGATCGTGCGCAGGCCTGAGGTCATCAAGGCTTATCTGGGTGAACGATACGTGGCCGAACACCTTGGGAAGATGTCCTGACAAGCGAGTTGGACAGGAGAACTGATTTGGACCCAACCACCGACCCTATCCTGAAGTTGGAGGATGTCAAAGTCCGCTACGGCGCGGCTCCGGTGGTTCAAGGAGTCAGTCTTGAAGTGTTTCCAGGTGAGACGGTTTCTGTCGTCGGTTCCAACGGGGCCGGCAAATCCACTCTCCTCAAGGCTATAATGGGCTCTCAGCCCGCGCACGCGGGACGAATATTCTTTGATGGGCTGGAAATCCAGGATCGTCGCACCGAAGATATAGTGCGAATGGGCGTGATTTACGTGCCGGAGGATCGGAAGTTGTTCAAGCCGCTGTCGGTGGAGGAGAATCTCCTGCTGGGCGCTTACACCCTGGATGACGAAGAACGGAAAAAGGCTAATCTGGAGTCCGTGTATCAGCTGTTTCCTGCACTGAGTCATCGGAAGGAACAGGCTACAGCGACCATGTCTGGTGGCGAGCAGCAAATGGTGGCCATCGGCCGCGGACTTATGAGCAATCCCAGGATATTGATGCTCGATGAACCGTCCCTGGGCCTGGCTCCCCTGTTGGTGGACGAGGTCCTGGATACGGTGCGAAGGCTCAAAGAGCAGGGGCTGACCATCCTGCTTGTCGAACAGAATGTGCGAGAAGCTCTGGAGATCTCGGATCGGGCTTATATACTGCAAACAGGCCGGATCACAGACCAAGGTCCCGCCAAGGACCTGCTCCGCTCGGATGAAATAAGGAAAGCCTTCTTGGGGTTGTGAGCCAACCGATTACGGGCTTTGCAAAAACGGGGTCGCGTGACCATCTTTTATAGTGCCATTTATTGATAATGGATGCCCCTAAGGCCTTGTACCCTTTATAACGCGTAGCGGCACAGTGAGGAAGTCAACCTAAAGCAATGTCCCGGAAGAGGAAAAGCGAAACCGTCAAATCAAAGAAAGAACTCCCTAATGTGAGCTTCTTCCCCGCTTGGTGCAAACGATGCGGGAATTGCGTGGCATTTTGCCCCAAGAATACGTTGGAAACCGATGAATGGGGCTACCCATACGTAGCCAGGCCTGAGAGTTGCATCAGTTGCCATCTGTGCGAAAAGCTCTGTCCGGATTTCGCGATAACCGTCGGGGAGAAGACCCCTCCCACTGAAGGCCAACGGACCGCGAGAGATTTGCCGGCTGACCGCAAGGCCGACGCGGGACGCAGCCACAGCCCTGAAAGGGTGGCTCGCACACCCAAGGCGGAGGAGGAAAACGATGCATAAAGGCCGTGGACAACTCCTCCAGGGAAATGAAGCCATAGTCTTGGGCGCCCTGGCAGCGGGCTGTAATTTCTTCGCGGGCTACCCGATTACTCCTTCCAGCGAGATCATGGAACTTATGAGCCGTGAATTGCCGGCAAGAGGAGATGTTTTCATTCAAATGGAGGACGAAATAGCATCTCTGGGCGCCTGCATCGGCGCAAGCCTGGCCGGCCGCAAGTCCATGACCGCCACGAGTGGACCCGGGTTTTCTCTCATGCAGGAGAACCTCGGGTACGCGTGCATCGCCGAGGTGCCTGTGGTCCTGGTCAACGTGATGCGAGGCGGACCGTCGACCGGCTTGCCTACCAACGTGGCGCAGGGCGACGTGCAGCAAGCTCGATGGGGGACCCACGGCGACCATCCCGCGATAGTACTCTGTCCCTCGACGGTCTCAGAATGCTTTCAGCTAACGGTGACAGCTTTCAATCACGCGCAACGTTTCCGAACGCCGGTTATTCTCCTGGCCGATGAGATGGTGGCCCATACCCGAGAAAAAGTGGTCCTGCCGGACCCCGGCGAGATTGAAGTGATTAGTCGCCGTCACCCTACAGTGCCGCCTGACTGGTATCTGCCGTACAAGACCGACGGGAGTCTGATTCCGATGCTGGCCGATCTGGGCCAGGGTTACCGTTACCATGTGACGGGGATGGTGCATGACGAGCGCGGATTTCCAACCCGCCGGCCTGACGAAACGGGACCGTTCCTGAATCGGCTGTTCGCAAAGATCAGCCGCCAGTTCGGCTACCTGGAGAACGTCAAACCCTTTCAATTGGATGATGCGGACGAACTCATTATTGCTTACGGTTGCATGGCCAGATCTGCAAGGGCCGCCGTACGTATGGGGCGAGAGCGCGGCTTGAAACTGGGGCTCTTGCAGCTTATGTCCCTCTGGCCTTTCCCACGCCGGGCCGTGTCGGAGGCGCTAGCCGGGAAAAGGGCGGCCGTTGTACCTGAACTTAATATGGGACAGCTTCGGCGGGAAGTTATGCGCGTGAATGACGGCCGTACAATAGTGCTGGGCCTTAGCAGGACGGACGGCACCATGATCGATCCGGACGACATTTTGAAACGCCTGCGTGAGGTGTAACAATGGAGCAAGTAAACCGCAGCGTTGTTTACGACTGGCTCCGCCACGACAAGAAATTCCCTCACGTCTGGTGCCCGGGCTGCGGACTTGGAATAATTCTGGGCGCGCTTGTCAGAGCACTGGTGAAAAGCGGTCTGAGTAAGGACGAGGTAGTGCTGGTCTCTGGCATCGGATGTTCGGGAAGGCTCCCTGTTTACGTGGATGTGGGTAGCGTGCACACCACTCACGGCCGAGCGCTGACTTTTGCTACGGGGATAAAGCTGGCAAAACCTGAACTCACGGTGATCACGGTCATGGGGGACGGTGACGCCCTTGCTATAGGCGGTAACCATCTCATTCACGCCGCCAGGCGCAACCTGGACATCATGGCTCTGATAGTCAACAATCAGAATTACGGCATGACGGGCGGCCAGTACAGCCCCACGACCCCATTTGGGGCCAGGGCTTCTACGGCATTGTATGGCCAAATCGAACCGCCTTTTGATATGAGTAGTCTGTGCGCTGCGGCCGGCGCGGCCTTTGTGGCTCGCTCCACAGTCTATCACGTGGACCAGATGGAAAAGCTCATGGGTCAGGCTATGACCCATCCGGGCTTCAGTGTTCTGGAAGTCCTTTCGCCCTGCTACACCAACTTTGGTAGGCAAAATCGGTTCGCATCGCATATAGAAATGATGAAAGAACTCAAAACATCCAGTGTTCCGATCAGTCGTTGGGAAAAGATGACCGAAACCGAGCGGGGAGGCCGCTTCTCCACAGGAGTGCTGGTTGACCGGGACCTGCCACGGTATTTGGATTCCTATCGCAGAGTCTGCGAGACCGCGGCAAAGCTGAAAGCCGAGGGCGAGTTATGAGCCGCAAGGACCTCTCTCCCTTGCCGTCCCTGCGCGTGGAAGTCCGGCTTGCCGGTTCCGGCGGCCAGGGAATTGTCCTTGCAGGACTGATTCTTGCCGAGGCCGCGGGAGTTTTCGACGGCCGTGAGGTGGCGATGGTGCAGTCTTATGGTCCGGAGGCACGTGGAGGTACCAGTAAAGCCGAAATCATCATCAGCGACAGCCCCATCGACTACCCGCTATGCACGCAGGTGGACCTTTTGCTCGCCATGAATCAGGAAGCCTGTGATGCTTTTTGCTGGGATCTCAAGCCCGGTGCTTTGGCAGTCGTGGACAAGGACCTGGTGAGCCATCCGCCGAGCAGCCGCGCAGTTGCATTGCCGTTTACGTCCGTGGCGCGCGACAAGCTCAAAAGGACCATGATGGCTAATGTGGTGGCTCTGGGTGCTGTCGCGGAACTCACCGGCCTCGTTACACGGAGATCTCTGGAAAAGTCGCTTCTGAACCGGCTTCCGGCCAGCACCCACGAGCTGAACAAAAAAGCGCTCGGTCTGGGCACACGCATGGCTAAGGCAATTTCGGGCAAACCGAGCGTGACAGAGGACGAGGACCTGGATGCCGAAAGCCTGTGATCAGACGATGGCTGCTCCAGCCGCATTTCCCGTTGAACAAGGTCAATCATGCAAGAAATAGATCTCAACTGTGACATGGGCGAGAGCTTTGGAGCTTACAAGCTCGGGCTCGACGAAGAAGTCATCAAATATATCTCATCGGCCAATATAGCCTGCGGCTGGCACGCCGGAGACCCCATGGTAATGGACCGTACGGTCCGACTGGCAGCCTCACATGGTGTGGGCATCGGCGCGCATCCGGGCTATCCGGACCTGATGGGCTTCGGGCGTCGCCAGATGGACTGCACAGGGACTGAGATACGGAACTATGTGATTTATCAGATAGGCGCTCTGAAAGCCTTTTGCGTTGCCAATGGCGTGAGGATGCGCCACGTCAAGCCTCACGGGGGCCTTTACTGGGCCGCGGCCGAGAGCCAGGCGGCGGCTGAGGCCGTAGTGGAGGCAGTGGCCTCTGTTGATCCTGAACTGATGTGTTTGGCTCTGGCAGGTCCCAAAGGCGAACTGATGGCCGCAGCGTGCCGGAGAGCCGGGCTTCAAATCGTGCGAGAAGCTTTCCCGGACCGCGCGTACACGCCTGAGGGCATGTTGACGCCAAGACGCCTGCCCGGCGCGGTGATCTCGGATCCGGAAGCGGTGGCGGCAAGGGCCTTAATGATAGCCAAGGAAGGCCAAATAGAGGCGGCCGAAGGGACTCGTATAAGGCTTGAGGCTCAGACCATCTGTGTCCACGGCGATAATCCCACAGCCGTGGACCTTGTCAGAGGCATTCGCCGGCTGCTTGAATCAGAAGGCGTTGCAGTTCGCCTTATGTGCATGGCCGCAGGTCCGGGGAAAACATGACCCCGCGGGTCTTTGAAAGGCCTGTAATCAGGATCGTTGGTGACATGGCCGCGCTCGCGGAGTACGGCGACGCCATCTCTCCCGAGATCAACCGCAAAGTCCGCGCCGTGGCTTTGGCTCTCGATCGGGAGAAACCTGCCGGGTTCATAGAAGTTGTCCCCACATACCGGTCCATATTAATCATCTACGATCCGACGGTCGTGAATTTGGAGGGGCTAACCGGGGTCCTCGTCAACCTGGAAAATCGCCTGGACAGCTTTGAAATCCCGGGCCCTAGAACGGTCGAGATTCCTGTTGCTTACAACGGCGATTTCGGGCCGGACATTGACTTCGTGGCAAAGCACGCAGGTCTGAGCGTCGCGGACGTGATTCGCATCCACTCTTCGCAAGCCTACCAAATCTACATGATAGGGTTCACACCGGGGTTTCCTTTCCTGGGGGGGTTGCCGGAGGAACTGCACACACCTCGGTTGGATACCCCCCGTCCTTTGGTTCCCGCTGGATCTGTGGGGATCGCGAACAATCAGACCGGCGTGTACCCCATAGAAAGCCCGGGTGGTTGGCGATTGATCGGTCGGACTCCTCTGACTTTGTTCAAGCCTTCTCGCAAGGACCCTTTCCTTTACCGCACCGGAGACCTGATAAGGTTCGTGCCCATTTCCACGGCGGAGTACCATCGGATTGCCGGGACGGAGGCCGACTGATGGAAATCTTCCGGGTTTTGGAACCCGGCGCATTTACCACCGTTCAAGACCTTGGGCGATACGGCTTTCAACAATTTGGCATTCCGATTTCCGGGGCGCTGGACAAGTCTTCATGTCGTATAGCCAACATGCTGGTCGGTAACCCGGAGTCCGCCGCGGTCCTGGAAATCACCTTCGTAGGGCCCAAGTTGGAGGTCTTGTCAGACGGTCTCGTTGCAGTTACCGGCGCGGACATGCCTGTGCTGGTAAATGGACTATCACAGCCCGGATGGGCGTCCGTTCAAGTCAGGCGCGGGGATGTCATAAGCTTCAGGGCGGCACGGCAAGGCGTCAGGGCCTACCTGGCCATCAGCGGAGGGGTCCTGGTGCCCATTGTGATGGGCAGCCGATCAACCTACACAGGTGGGAAGATCGGCGGAGTGCAGGGGCGTGCTTTACTCAAAGGAGACGTTATCTCTCGCGGCGAACCAGGGGCCGTTTCGCTCCGTCTGGTGCTTCCGGAAGCTCTCAGGCCGACCTTTAGCCGGGAGATAGCCTTGAGAGCAGTGCCCGGCCCTCAGAACCATTATTTCCACTCGGGGACCGAGGTGTTCTTCAACTCTGAGTTCTCCGTCACCTCGGAAGCAAACCGCGCAGGATACCGATTGGCAGGTCCTGTTATTCCTTTTGTGGAGGGCGTTCCCAAAAGCATCATTTCTGAAGGGAATATGCCGGGAATGGTCCAGGTTCCGGCGGCCGGACAGCCGATTATTGTCCTCGGAGAACAGACCGCGAGCGGGTACGCAAAAATCGCCACGGTAATTACAGCGAACCTTGATTTGGTGGCCCAGGCCAAGCCCGGCGATGTAATCCGTTTCGCCCGCGTTGATCTTGCCCAGGCGCACGCCGCGCGCTTTCGGTACGTTCAGAAACTTGAACACGTCAGGGCAATCTTCCAGGCCCAAATGAGTTGATCACATCCGAAGCATGTTTTCTTAGATATTTAAGGTGATAAGGTATTCGCGGCGAATCCGTGCCCCGGGCGTTCCTCAAGTATGAGAGCGTGTCATCTAATGTCATTCCTCTACTAAGGAGTACCAAAGCCGCTATCATTCCCGTCCTATCGAGGCCTTGCCTGCAATGGACATAGCTCGGCGCATTGCCCTGCACGGCCTGCGCAATTTCCAGGAGTCTCGTCACTCGAGGCAACCAGTAGGTCCACAACGGGAACCGCAGTTGGTTTGCGCCGGCAGGAAGTAAGCTTTCGTAGCTCTTGATGCCATACACCCACTGTTCGTCGCGTCTGGTCAGGTTTATGTAAGATTTGACGCCTTCCGCTGTCAGCCGCTGAATAGCCGCAACATCGGGATATCCTCCAGCCCAGACGCGGTCGCACAATTTGTAAATGAAGCATGAACGAATTTTGTGTATCATGGTATGAGCCCAAAAACTCCCTATTACTGTCCCGCGCTTGCTTGGATCGTTTGCCCCGAGCTTTCAGCCTGATTGTTCCGGTGGGCTTGCCATAGTATACCAAGGCCCCCGGTCGCGGGCAACGCTTCCCCTGAAGCAGTTGCAAGGAGTGTTTTCGCGTTAAAGAGAATCACTCTACAAATGGGCTGTTGAAAGCACTGAAATTTAGTTCAACTCAGAATCCCACGTGCTGGGCACGTGGTCAGAGTTCGTTGGCTCAGCCGGAAAAAATCCCCGATGTATCCGAGCAGGCTCGGAGTCACAGGACGTCGCCCCGGCGAAAGCCGGGGTCCAGGATTCGATGAAAATACTGGATTCCTGCTTCCGCAGGAATGACGGTAAAAGGCGTCGCACTAGAGGCAGGCTGCCTCAATCAACGTCAGTGGCCCCCTATGGGGGCCGACCGCAAGGCCACGT